>CAZFQY010000005.1:0-39902 GCA_964521265.1 uncultured Clavibacter sp. | reverse complement strand
TTGAGACTAAGTTCGTTCGTCTCTCTGCCGGACTTGTACCTGCTCGTCTAGAAGCCTTCAAGAACAATCCAGAATTTGATGTTTGGCATGGTGGACCAGCTGATGGTTTCGTAGTCGGAAGAAATTCCGGTCTCACCGAGGCATACCTCTCGCCAACTCGAAACATGATCCCTAAGAAGTATCTCGATGACAAAGGTTTCTGGAGCGGTGTCTATCTTGGCGCGCTCGGCTTCTGCTCGAACACAAACGTTCTTGCCAGACTCGGAGTAAGGCAACCAAGGAGTTGGGCTGATCTATTGAATCCTCGCCTAAAGGGCCAGGTTCTCACTGCTCACCCATCTACTTCGGGAACTGCGTTCACCACCTTCTGGACCCAAGTTGCAAGACTCGGATCTGAAGATAAGGCGATGGATTACATGAAGGAACTTCACAAGAACGTCCTTTATTACTCACGCTCTGGCGTTGCTCCTGTTGGAGCTGCAGGTTCTGGTGAAGTCGCTGTCGGTCTCGTCTTCGCACATGACTGCATCGCAGGTATCCAGAATGGACTACCACTCAAGAACAGCTTCCCATCAGAGGGAACGGGTTATGAGATTGGTGGCGTCGCCCTTGTTAAGGGAGCGAAGAATCCATTAGCAGCGAAGACCTTTATCGACTTCGCTCTATCTGCGGATGCTCAGAACCTTGGAGTTGGTGCACAGGCTTACCAAGCACTAACAAACCCACAGGCCAAGTACAACCGCTTGATCATTCCGCTAAGCAAGGTCAATCTTGTTGAGTATGACTTTGAGAAGGCAGGAAATCGCAAACCTGATCTAACCAAGCGCTTTGATGATGAAATCATCAACCGCTCTCAGGTACGTGGCTAATCAGTAGCTAGATGAAGGATCTCCCCGAAAGGGGGGATCCTTCTTAATAACCGGCCGTAGCGGAATAAGGTCAACTAAGGAGATTTGTGGCAATCCGTACTCAGAGCGCAAAGCTTGACGTCTTTACCAAGATTGCGATCTTCGTTCTTGTACTAATCCTCTCGGTCTTGATTCTCATTCCAATCGGAAACGTTCTATACAAATCATTTCAACCTGGTGGAATCGATGTCCTTCGTGATGTAGTCGATAACGACTACACCAGGCAGATCATCCTCAATACGATCTGGCTGGGCACTTCTGTTGGCGCTGTAGGAACGCTCGTTGGTTTCTTGCTCGCATATGTCCAGGTAAGAATCAACTTCCGTGGCAAGAAACTTCTCCATGTTTTGAGTCTTCTGCCACTTGTCTCTCCACCATTTGCCTTCGCCACGGCAGTTATCGTTCTCTTCGGCCGTTCTGGCATCATCTCGAACGGAATATTTGAGAAGCAACCGATGATCTATGGATACAAGGGTCTCGTTCTAGTGCTTGCAACCTCCTATTTCCCAGTTGCGTACATGAACTTGCTCGGCATGTTGCGGAGCCTTGATCCCGCCGTTGATGAAGCAGCTCGGAGCTTGGGAGCATCAAAGTTCAAGATTTTTAGAACAGTCACTCTCCCACTATTGATTCCAGGCCTCGGCGCATCATTCCTATTGCTTTTCGTTGAAGCGATTGCAGACTTGGCCAATCCACTAGTTATCGGTGGCGATTACACGGTCCTTGCTTCACGCGCTTACATCGCGATCTCGGGCGAATACAACGTTCCTGGAGGCGCTGCATATTCGACAATTCTTTTGATTCCTGCACTGATGGTATTCATCATCCAGAGGTACTGGTCTCAACGCGCAGATGTCGTAACAGTCACTGGAAAGCCCTCGGGCCAGGTAGACATGATTAAGACTCCATTAGCTAAGTACTCGCTCTTAGCTATCGCTTGGTCTATAGCCGGATTTGTAGTTCTTGTTTATTCGATGGTGATTCTTGGTGCGTTCTTCAAAGTACTCAAGGTCGATTATTCATTGACGCTAGATAATTTCAGATACATATTCAGCGGCGTCGGAAACGACGCAGTCTTGACTACGACAATGTTGGCGCTGATCGCTACGCCGATTGCTGGATTCTTCGGCATGATGCTTGCTTGGGTGATTGTCCGCAAGATCAAGCGCGGTGGCCAGGCACTTGATTTCTTCGGAATGCTTGGACTTGCTCTTCCTGGAACAGTTCTTGGAATCGGTTACGCATTCACATTCAATTCGCCGATTCAAGTCTTCGGAATCACAATTCTTCCGCAACTTGCTGGCGGTGGCGCAATCCTTGGTGGAGCGGTTGCGATCGTGATGGTCTATGTGATTCGCTCCAGTCCGGCGGGACAACGTTCAGGTATCGCAAACCTCCAACAGATAGATCCTGCGATTGATGAAGCTTCGGCATCTCTTGGGGCTTCTAGTGGACGAACTTTCCGGAAAATCTCACTACCTTTGATTCGGGGCGCCTTCCTTACGGGCTTGATGTTCGCATTTGCCCGCTCGATGACGACGCTCTCCCCCATCATCTTCATAACTACCCCGGATACTCCCATTCTCACCTCGTTGATTCTCGCTGAGGCGGATACCGTGAGATACGGATATGCATTCGCATTCTGTACTTTATTGATCGCGATTGTCTTAGTGACGATGGGCTTGATAAATCTAATTGTTCGCAAAACGCAAGGTACCGGTTATAGACCGATAACCGTGAGCGCTGGTTAAGGGAAAGGCATAACATGTCGAATCAATCAGGAAACCTGAAACTAAAGAACATAACCAAAGTCTTTGGAAATGGTCCAGATAAGGTAACCGCGGTCGATAACTTCAATCTGACCATCAACCCAGGTGAGTTCGTCACACTCCTCGGGCCATCAGGTTGTGGCAAAACAACAACGCTGCGAATGATCGCTGGTTTTGAGACTCCAACTGAGGGTGATATCACTCTCGATGGCAAGGATCTAAAGAGCTTAACTCCGGATAAGCGCCCAATGGGAATGGTCTTCCAGTCCTATGCCCTCTTCCCACATATGTCAGTCTTCGAGAATGTTGCATACGGATTGAGAGTCCAGCGTCTGGGTAAGGATGAGATTGAGAGAAGGGTCGGCGAAGTTCTCGAGAAGATGAGCTTGGCTCATCTTGCACAGCGAGCTCCCAATCAATTATCTGGAGGCCAGCAACAGCGCGTCGCTCTAGCTCGCGCCATGGTGGTTCAACCAAAAGTCCTTCTATTCGATGAGCCTCTCTCCAATCTAGATGCGAAGTTGCGCGCACAGATGCGTGTTGAAATTCGCAAAATCCAACAGAGCCTCGGAATCACCAGCGTCTTCGTTACGCACGATCAAGATGAAGCGATGAGCCTTTCGGATCGAATCGTGGTTATGCGAAACGCTGTGGTTGAGCAATCAGGTACTCCTGATGAGATCTACAGAAAACCAAACTCTGTCTTTGTCGCTGACTTTATTGGAAGATCAAATTTCTTCAAGGTAGATAAGGTTGAATCTAAGTCCTCTGGAACTGCAAAAGTTGTAGTGAACGGCGAGAGCATTGAGGTCGCTGCACATCCAAACGCGACTAACTCCGGTAATCCAGTACTTCTCGTTCGCCCAGAATCTATTCGGGTTAAACCTGCTAAATCCGGAAAGGCCCATGGGACGGTTACGAATATCGTTTTCTATGGCAATCACGTCGAGTACTCGATATCAACCAACTATGGCGAGATAACGGCGATTGAATCTGACCCGATTTATGACGAAATCGTCCAACCGGGTAATGGAGCAACATTCGAGTTCCATCCTTCACGGGCATGGCTATTGCCTAACGAAGGAAAAATAGTCCACGAGGAGTGATCTGACTTAGTGGATGAAGTTCTCAATCTAGCTGAAATCAAGACCCGTTGGAATGATGTCTTGGATGAACTCGAGAGCATTGATCGAGTCGCATGGTTGGCCTACTTTGACGGTCGCTTGGTTTCCTTTAAGGACGGCGTCCTGACCCTTGATTTTGCAGACCCAAACAAGTTCTCGGGCGGCCACGATTACTCCAAGGTAAGACATGATCGTTTCAGGCCAGCGCTAGAGGGTGTCTTAAGGGAGATTTTCGAAATTGATATTGCGGTTAGAGAAATCAGCTAGAGCTAGAGTTGCGTCGTCGGATCATCCGTGTGATGAAGAAAATCGCAAGTAACACCACAACTGCATAAACTCCATAATCGAAGTACTTTGCCCATTCCTCTGCGTCGCGCCATCTATCCCCAAGTTGGATTCCGATATAGATCCAGAGCGCATTCCAAATTCCACTTCCCGCGACTGTAAGTGTGGAGAAACGGAGCAGATTCATCTTTGCTAGACCGGCTGGGACACTCACAAGAGATCTGATAAGTGGAATGAGTCTTCCAAAGAAGATGACAAATGAGCCGTATCTCTCAAACCAAGCGAAAGCTGAATCAACATCCCGCTGTTTGATTCCTACATACTTTCCAAAACGCGCGACCAAATTATTGATTCCATCACGTGATACCGCGTAGCCGATGGAATAGAGGACATATGCGCCGACGAGAGAGCCGATGGTCGTAGCAATCCAGACTGGGAAAAATGAGAATTCACCGATAGAAACATTGAAACCTGATAACAAGAGCACTAATTCTGATGGCAGTGGAATAACGATTGATTCGATCGCGATGAATACACCCGCCCCAATTACGCCAATACTCTCAATTAACTGAGTGGCGAAATCAATCACTGCCCCAGGATAGCCACCGGCGCTTCATTACCAAGAATCTCATCCAATATCGACATAATTGCGCCGTGAATTCGCGCCGCTTAATCACTTCACTTCTTGCTATGGCTGTGATCTCTTGGATACTTCCAGCAACTCAGGCGGCAACGGTAAGTTCCTCATTCTTCCTAGCCCAAACTCCTGGCTATCCAGAATCGAAACTCTCCTTTCACGGATTGATTAAGCCAAAGGTTAAGAACGCAGTTGTGCGAATTGATGTTCAACTCGAGCGAGGTTGGACCGATACTCGACTTCGAACGCGCTCTACTTCGAGTGGAGCATGGAAGATTCAAACCAACATAACGGCGCTATCTACCCAAGCTACTTATCGCGCTCGCGTTTCTGTTGGCAATAAGACCTATACGACGCGCGCTCGCGCTATAACCGTTAAGCAAGTCCCTCAGATATCTGCTCCAGAAGACCTGATTGCACTAAATGGCCCAGGCGGACGAATTCATGGAACTGATGTAAGCCGGTGGCAGCATCCTGGTGATAAACCAATTGATTTTGTAAAGATGTACAACGCGGGAATTAGATTTGTGATGATCAAAGCATCTGATACTCGTGACGAGGCGGATGCGCTTGCCCTCAAGTTCTTGCTGATGGATAGAAACGCAGCACAAGCTGCTGGCTTATTCACTGGCTATTACCACTACGCAATCCTTCCGAATACTACTAATCGTGAGGAAGTGATTAGGGATGCCCAAGCGCAAGCTCAGAAAGCGATCTGGCGTCTATCTAGTTTGGGTGGTTACACCGAACGCGATCTGCCATATGCATTGGATTTAGAGAATAGTTGTGTTGCGGCATCGGGATCGGTTTGTACGAAGCGCGCGCCGAAGAATCTAGTGACACTTTGGGCTGAGACTTGGATGGAAACAGTGCACGAGAAGACAGGTCGCAAGCCAATCTTCTATTCATACCCAACATTTCTAGAGCAGGCTATGGTCCGTAGTGAGAAGCTCCGCCAATATCCACTATGGAAGGCTCAATATGGAATTGACCCTGCCGATCCGACCGCAGAACCGGGAAGGAAGATCTTCGGATGCTTCGTACACTCCTGGAGCACAGCAAACTGTTCATCTCTATGGCAGATCTGGCAGTACTCGTCTTGCGGAATTGGTAAGCGTTACGGGGTGGCTTCTTCTCGAATCGACCTCAATGTATTTAGAGGCGATGCGACCTCATTCTTACAGCTAACCCGTGGCATCTGGACCCCGCAGGCGGGTGATTACTTACCTGTAAATGAACCAACAAAGATGCTCATCACGAGTCTGAGAGCCACGAGTACCGATAAGAACACTGCGATACAAGTGGAGGTTCGTAGACCGAATAATGAACCTGTTGTTACCGGCACAGTCGCATTCAAGTTAGCAAATGATCCTGCAACTCGTGTAGATCAAACTCCAGTACGTGATGCGACTGGAGTGTGGACTTTGAGACTAAGGAATCTTCCCGCCGGCACAATTTCAGGAAATGTAATCTTCGTAGACCAGACTGGGACTCATGCGCGTTCCGAGCAACCGATCACATTCGATCTGATTCAAGGACCTGAGCCGACTCCTAAACCATCACCGACACCACGCCCCGTAGCGCCACCAGTCGATACTTGTAGGGGTCAGATAAAGAACTAAGCAGATTCTGAGAGCGTTTTAGCTAACGCTTCGTTCTGGGTCGTAACAAGGTTCTCGTATGCCTTGACGGAGTTCTTCGATTCGCTTGCACTCCATCCTAAAACTCTTCCAATGATCGATGCGACTTCCTTCGCAACACCAACACCTTGATCTTTTGCCTCGAAGTTGATTCGCGTTCTTCTGGAGAGCACATCATCGACTGAGCGAGCGCCCTCGTGTGTAGCCGCATAGAGGATTTCTGCCTTCAAGTAAGGAAGCTCTGGGATTATTGGATCGAGAAGTGATTTATCTGTTAGCGCTGGCTCTAGAACTTCACCAAAGAGCGCACCATGGCGGTTCAAGAGATGTAAGACAGCCTCTTTTGATAAACCGTAATCCTTAGCTAACTCATCCGCCTTATTCAAGAGAACTGAGAAACCATCCGCTCCGACTATCGCCAGAGTTTCAGTGCAGGAATCAGGGACGATCCTCTTTAGATCTGAGACAGCAGCATCAACTGCATCTTCGGACATGACTCGATACGTCGTGTATTTACCACCAGCAATAGTCACAAATCCCGGAACCGGATGATCGACAACATGCTCGCGCGAGAGCTCAGTGGTCGGTGAATCTGGATCAGATGAAACTAGAGGTCTTAATCCAGCAAAGACTCCTATTACTTGGGAACGGCTCAACTTCGGCTCGAGAATCCGGTTTGCTTGATTGAGAATGTAATTGACATCCTCTCTTGAGGCGAGCGGACTCGAGCGATCCTCTTCGTAATCGGTATCTGTAGTGCCAACAATCCACTTATCCCCCCAAGGGATAATGAATAAAACAGAGAGATCTGTCTTGATTATCACGCCGGTGTTCGACTTTATGGCATCACCTGGAACCACAATGTGAGCGCCCTTTGACATACGAACTCGATAACCTGGTTTGATTCCAAAGGCTTCGTAGAGCGGATCAGTCCAAACTCCAGCAGCCATGATCGTCGACTTTGCCTTGACTTCAAATACTTCCTTGCTTTCAAGATCTTCGATGACTGCGCCTTCGACCTTTCGGCCATTCTTGATTAACTTCTTGCATGAAGTCCGGGTCGTGATCACAGCTCCGTACTTAGCCGCAGTGCGAGCAATCATCATCGTGTGTCTAGCATCATCAACTTGGGCATCGAAGTACTGGTAACCACCGGTTATGAGATCAAGGCGGAGAGAGGGGGCAATCTCGCTCAACTCTCGCTGCGAGATGTGTTTATGCCAAGGTAGCGCTCGCTTGAAGCCTCGAAGTGCATCATAAAGCGCCATTCCAGCTCCAACATAGGTGCGTTCCTTCAACTTCTCGTGAAGCGGATATAAGAAGGAGACCGGCTTTACTAGATGGGGAGCAATAGTCGTAACCATCAACTCTCGCTCTTGGAGCGCCTCGCGCACCAATTTAAAATCATATTGTTCCAAGTACCGCAATCCGCCATGAATCAATTTGGAAGAGCGCGAGGAAGTTCCAGATGCAAAGTCGGCCATCTCAACTAGCGCTACCTTCAATCCTCGGGATGCTGCATCAAGAGCGATTCCAACTCCATTTATTCCGCCGCCGATTACGAGGATGTCGAAACTATCCTCTCGAAGGCTCTTGATGGCATCGATGCGAGCGCTCGGACTTAACTCTGAGGATAAAACCTTCACCTGCGTAGGATACGGCTTATGGCATTTATAGGCTCCCTCGACCAAGGCACTTCCTCTACGCGCTTCATCGTCTTTGATCAATCAGGTTCCATAGTTGGACAACATCAATTAGAACATCGCCAGATCCTCCCCCAGGCGGGATGGGTTGAACATGATGCATCTGAAATCTGGGAGCGAACCAAGGAAGTCATTAAGGGAGCTCTAATAAGCGCAGGGATTGACGGCAGTCAGTTAGCTGGAATCGGAATCACCAACCAGCGCGAGACCACAGTCATCTGGGATAAAGAGAGTGGCAAACCGCTCTCCAACGCGATTGTCTGGCAAGACACCAGAACCCAAGAGTTCCTCTCATCTCTAGCAGATGAGGTTAAGGCGAAGATAACTTACAAGACTGGCCTCGCTATCGCGCCTTATTTCTCCGGTAGCAAGATGAACTGGCTACTAAAGAATGTGCCAGCCGTCAAAGAAGCGGTAGCTACCTCCCGTGCACTAGTTGGAACTATCGATTCTTGGCTGGTCTGGAATTTAAGCGGCGGTGTCCATGTCACTGATGTGACGAATGCAAGCCGCACTTTACTGATGGATCTCGAGAGCTTGGATTGGGATGACGAACTGCTCAAGATATTTGAAGTCCCACGCTCAATCTTGCCAAAAATCGCATCATCATCTGAAATTTATGGAAAGACTCTCGCCGATGGACCTCTCGGTGCTGAGGTTCCCATCGCGGGAATTCTCGGTGACCAACAAGCTGCAATGGTGGGACAAGCATGTTTTGAGCGAGGTGAATCGAAGACAACTTATGGAACTGGAAACTTCGCTCTTCTAAACACCGGAGAGGAAATCGTCAGATCCAAAAATGGATTGCTTACTACAGTCTGTTTTAAGTTTGGAAGTGAAAAGGCGCGATATGCGCTAGAAGGTTCTGTCGCGGTAACAGGTTCTGCTATCCAATGGCTGCGCGATCAACTAGGAATCATTAAGAGCGCTCCAGAAGTCGAGGAGTTAGCTAAGAGCGTATCGGACAATGGGGGCGTCTATTTCGTGCCTGCGTTCTCTGGACTATTTGCGCCTTATTGGCGCAATGATGCGCGAGGTGTTGTCGTTGGATTGACTCGAGCTGCAACCAAAGCGCATCTGGCACGAGCAGCCCTAGAGGCGATCTGCTATCAGACTCGTGATGTTCTCGATGCTATGGCTGCAGATAGCGGCGTGAAACTTCCGGAGATGCGCGTAGATGGCGGAATCACCGCTAACGAGCTCTGTATGCAGATGCAATCTGACATCATGCAGATCGATGTAGTGCGCCCTAAAGTAATCGAGACCACGGCCCTCGGCGCTGCATACGCAGCGGGATTAGCAACTGGATTCTTCAAAGACCAAGCTCAACTGCGCGCAAATTGGCAAGAAGGTAGAAGATGGAAAGCCGCTCCTAATTCAAGTCTTGCAACGCTCGGATTAACGAATTGGAAGCGAGCTATTGAGCGAACCCTCGATTGGGTTAGATAGCCTCAATCTCAATCAAAAGAGCCTGGGCTGGTTGAAGTATCGGAGCAGGCAAACCAATCTCAGTAAGGGCTGAACCAGTTGCCTCAACTCCATCGGTAACCCAGCTTGGTGGCTTAATCAACATCATTCCAGCTCTTCCAGCGGGTTCTACTACTTTCACCCGATACTTCCGATCGCTCTTCAAACCGTTGAATCGAAGATTAGGAGCATGTGAAGTCTTTATCGGCTCAAGTTGTACGAATGCGAAGAGCGCCTCTCTCTCGCCAAGGATTCCATGCAGATAATGATTCGCATCTGGATAATCAACTCGAACAACTCTTCCCGAGTGGATTAGCCCACGCTTGGATTTGTAGTAATCGCTCCAATTTCTTAAGCGCTTTAAATCTTCTTCATTTAATTTAGTTACATCCCATTCGATACCGGCATGGCCAAAAAGCGCTGTCACAGCACGGAAAGAGAGCGATAGCTCCCTGCCGGTCTGATGACCTGGGGTGGGCCCAATATGAGTACCGAGAAGTTCTGGTGGCATGAACTGCATGGTCCACCTTTGAATCTGCTGACGAGCAAGAGCATCGTTGTTGTCGCTTACCCAGAATCGATCCACATAGTCCACGACGCCAAAATCGATTCGGCCCCCGCCTGAGGAGCATGATTCAATTTCTAGTCCTGGGTGGCGCTCTTTCAACTCTCGGAACAATCTGTATATCGCCTTAGTCTGCTTTTGGACGGCAGCTCTTCCTAAATATCCAGCATCTACCAGTGTTCGATTGTGATCCCACTTTATATATTTGACGTTCGCTTCCGTGATTACTTTGCTAGTGGATTCAAGTATGTAATCAAATGCATCTGGATTTGCTATGTTCAACACAAGTTGGTGTCGCCAAGTTGGCGGAGTACGACCTTTTTCACTGAGAATCCAATCTGGATGTTTGCGGTATAGATCTGAATCAGGATTGAGCATCTCGCCTTCAAACCACAATCCAAACTCCATGCCTTTGCTCGCGACATAGTCAGAGATTCCCCTTAAGCCGTTAGGCCATACCTCTCTACTTACCTGCCAATCCCCTAGACCCAGGCGATCGCTTCGGCGCGCACCAAACCATCCATCATCGAGCACTACCCGCTCAACTCCAATTGAAGCGGCAACGTCCACTAATTTGCGGACCCTCTCTTCGCTATGGTCAAAGTAGATGGCCTCCCACATATTCAGAGTTACCGGGCGTGGCTTTGATGGGTGGCTTGCACGAGAGCGCAGATGTTTATGGAAACCATCTGCCAAACCGTCGAGTCCAGAGTCGGAATAGACAGCTATCAAATCTGGAGTGATGTAACGCTCGCCCTTGCTGAGTATCACTTCGCCTGGCGCCAATATCTCACTAGCGCCGATTGATTGAACTCCCTCGTAGTTCTTCTCGATGCAGTAACGGACATCGCCGCTCCATGCCAGAGCAATCGACCAAGCCTCACCTTTTGCGAAATTAGTTGATTTAGTCAACGCAATCTCGCCAATAGTGAAATTGTGCCCGCTCCTTCCTTCATTCGATTCACGGACCCAGCGTCCGACATCAATTGCTCGTCGTTGGGGGTTACGTTCATTTGACCAGCGTCCTGCAAAGTCCAAACTCTCCTGCGCTTTATCTGAAAGAGGTAGCCAATAGACCAGCTCATTCACTGTGTAGTCATCGCCCTGATTCAAGAGCGAATAGTTGAGTCGAATCACTCCATTCGAATCAATATTTAGATTCATTTCAAGTTCAAGTGAAACAGCTGGGTCTGTAAATAAGACCTTCAAGGTGTCTTTGGTTGACTGCAAATCTATAACTTCAAAATGAGTTGACCAATCTTTGCCATTGCGATGACCAGAAAGAGTTGGATAGCCGAGCCAACCACGTGAGTGCTCGCGCAGCAAACCAGGGTTCTGGATCGAATCAAAGTCGCTATTTGGAATAGAACGCTCAAAGGTGAAATTCGAGAGATCTGTGCCAATACTCTTTCCCCAATAGCGGATCACAAGTGCGCCAGCTATTACTTCCGCTACTAAATCAACGCCACCGTTGGATAAGTGCGCTTGCGAAGACATGCCGGTAGAGTAATGGTCATCATGTCGAGTAAGAAACTAGGCGCTGGGGTCATTCGAACAGACCGATCATTGATGGATGGCCGGACGATTCGCTATTACGACACTCAAGGTCAATCGCGGAGCGCGGTAGATCAGAGAGAGGTTGAGTCTCAGCCACAAATCGGTGAGATGCGATTGGATGCGCTTAGTAATGAATGGGTCGTGATGGCCGCGCATAGGCAGAGTCGAATATTCCTCCCGCCCAAAGAGTTGAATCCATTAGCCCCGAGTCGCCCAGGTTTTCTAACCGAGATTCCTGAGAGCGACTATGAAGTAGTCGTCTTTGATAATCGC
The DNA here is from genome assembly GCA_964521265.1 of uncultured Clavibacter sp. Lineage (GTDB taxonomy): Bacteria > Actinomycetota > Actinomycetes > Nanopelagicales > Nanopelagicaceae > MAG-120802. Next base: position 27,974 of record CAZFQY010000005.1, on the reverse strand, counting down.
TCACCTTCGTTGCGCTCACCTGATGGAATCGTGAATATCCCCCACGAGATAGGTCTAGATACCCCGCCGGTGCCTGCGGCAGGAAAGTGTGAAGTCGTCTGCTTCACCTCTAATTACGAGGCCTCTTTTAAAGATCTTTCGCACCGTCAAATCCGCACCGTGTTGGAGGCTTGGCGAGATCGAGTTACAGAGCTATCTCAACTTCCATACATCGAACACATCGCGCCGTTCGAGAATCGTGGCGAGGAGGTGGGTGTAACTCTCTCTCATCCCCATGGACAGATCTATGCCTATCCTTATTTGCCGCCACGTACCGAGAAGATGCTGGCCGCTGCAAAAAATCATAAAGAGCGAACTGGAAGAGTTCTACTTGATGATCTCATTGCAAGAGAGATAAAGGATGAGACACGAATAGTGGCAAGAAATACGGATTGGATTGCGTATGTTCCCTATGCCGCTCGCTACCCTTTTGAAATCCATGTCGCGCCGCTTCGTCCAGTTCCAGATCTAGCCGCCCTCGATGAAGCTGCTTGCGAGAATTTTGCACCGATTGCAAAGGAAGTCTTACAGCGACTAGATGGCGTCTTCGATACAAAGATGGCCTACATAGCAGCCTGGCACCAAGCGCCAGTTCGGGTAGGAAGGAGTGAACTCCGATTACACTGGCAGATCACAAGCGTGCGCCGAGCACCCGGAAAACTAAAGTATCTCGCTGGTTCTGAATCTGCTTTTGGCGCATTCATGATGGATGTTTGGCCAGAACAATCTGCACAGCAACTTCGGGATGTCCGAATCTAAAATGAAGATCCGCGAGGATTTCGTCGCTCTCTTCGGCATCAATCCAGATGTGGTCGCATCAGCTCCAGGCCGAGTAAATCTCATAGGAGAACACATCGATTACAGCGATGGTTTTGTCCTGCCTTTTGCTATTCAGGCTAGAACCTATTGCGCTCTCAGAGTGCGTAGCGATGATCGAATCAGGGTCTCCTCGGGTCAACATAGAAGAGAGATATTCGAAAGTTCGATAAGTGAATTGAAGCCATTAACTGGACCAGTATGGACTCGCTACATACTTGGTGTTATCTGGTCTCTTGATATCAAAACAGGCCTAGATATCTTGGTTGATAGTGAAGTCCCATCTGGAGCCGGTCTATCCTCATCAGCAGCGCTTGAATGCAGCGTGGCGATAGCCTTGAATCACAAACTACAACTGGATAAGTCCCTCGCCGATCTCGCGCGCACGACTCAACGTGCTGAGAATGAATATGTTGGAGTGCCCTGTGGAATCATGGATCAATCAATCTCACTCATGGGTAAAGCCGGACATGCCTTACTTTTGGACTGCCGTGATTTATCGACTCGACAAATAAAGGTTGATTTTGAATCAAATGGCCTGAAGCTTTTAATTGTGGATACTCGGGCACACCATGCTCTAGTAGATGGAGGTTATGCCGAACGTCGCGCCCAATGCGAATCGGTAGCGAAGGAATTAGGTGTAAGGGCGCTTCGCGATCTCTCCTTAGATGTGTTGGAGCAAGCTCGCCATAGATTGCCAGAGCTTCACTACAAACGTGCGCGACATGGAGTAACTGAGATCAACCGCGTCCTTGAAGCGGTAAAACTTCTAGAGAGTGATGAATTCTTCAAGTTCGGTGAACTACTTACGAAATCCCATGAATCCCTGCGAGATGATTACAACGTCTCATGCCCTGAGTTAGATCTCGCCGTGGACACCGCTATGCGCCTAGGGGCGCTTGGTGCTCGAATGGTGGGTGGAGGATTTGGTGGCAGCGCTATCGCGCTTTTAAAGGAAGTCGATGCTGCGAGAGTTGCCCTCGAGATAGAGCGGGCATTTAGCAAGAGTGGTTTTGGCTCACCAAGATTCTTTGACTCACTTCCAGGCGAAGGTGCCCGGATTGAAAACTATTAACTAACCGGCGTTACAGATAAGACTTCTACGCCGCCGATTGCATTTAAAACATTAATTAGATCAGCAGGATCAGTTCCTGGGAATGCAACTGTTATGTCATCGATACCGCGTCCACCCTCAGAGGAGAGAACGACAAGTCCTCTAATGTCACCGCCCGCAAAACCAATTGCGGAGGCAACCGCACCAAGCGAACCTGGGCGATCAGGGAGAGCTACGCGAATACGGACCATTGCCATGGAGATGAGTCTAAATGAAAAGCTCCCCGACTTGGACTCGAACCAAGAACCTGCCGGTTAACAGCCGGCTGCTCTGCCGATTGAGCTATCGGGGATCGGCTAAAACTCCGGCAGACTCTACGACAAGCCCTCTCCGAACGCCAATTCCCGGAGCGAACGACGTTTTCTCTCCATCTCTACCAATCTGGCAAAAATCTCCCCGTACTCCTTCTCATTTTCGACCGGATTTAGTCGCTGCAGTGAGGACTTGATTTCGGCGATTGATCTGGAGAGCGCAACTTCATTGAGCCGAGCCATGATGCTTGAGACATATCGATCCGAGATCTCTCCTTGTGTTCTAACGGGCTCTACCAGCAATTCCATTACGAAGGAACGCAACTCCTCTGAATCGATCTTCGATACATCGATTGATTCCAAGTTCTTCTGAGTATCGATGTAATTCCGTAATCTTTCATAAGCGGGATGGGAGAAAGCATTCGGCTCTACTTCATCCCATTGTCTAGCCAAGGCCGGCATTTGTAGACGCACCTTCAATACTTCTCGCTCGAGAGCCAGTCTCGGTTCATTGGGATCAGGACGCCAATTTGCAGTTGGGCTCTCTTCGATTCTTGGTGCTGCATTTTTGTTGGAGTTCTTCTTTACCGCCGCGGTTACAACTTCAACATCCATTCCAAGCCAGCCAGCTAGCGTTCGCACATATTCAGGACGGAGCGAAGCGTCCCTAATCTTTCCAATTAGAGGAGAAGTAGAATTAAGTGCGCTAACCCGACCTTCTGGAATCGATAGATCAAACTTCTTCAGCTCTGTCTTAATGGCAAATTCAAAGAGTGGGACTCGACGAGCGATCAAATCTCGAACTGCACCATCCCCACCTTTCTGTCGTAGTTCACAAGGATCAAGACCATTTGGTTCAACCGCGACAAATGTTTGGGTGACGAATTTCTGATCATCATCGAACGCTCGAAGAGCAGCTTTCTGTCCGGCAGCATCGCCATCAAACGTGAAAATCACTTCACCCCTAAAAGAATCATCATCCATTAGAAGTCGCCTAAGAATCCGAATGTGGTCATCTCCGAATGCGGTGCCGCATGTCGCGACTGCGGTAGTTATACCGGCTAGATGTGCAGCCATCACATCCGTGTAACCCTCAACGACCACGACCTGACGTAGTTTCGCAATCTCTTTCTTGGCACGATCTAGACCATATAGGAGCTGACTCTTCTTGTAGATTGGAGTCTCCGGAGTATTTAGGTATTTGGGTCCATTATCTTCTTCATCACTAGCTAATTTCCTGGCGCCAAATCCCACTACATCGCCAGTTATGTCATGGATCGGCCAGACTAAGCGATTTCTAAATCGATCAATTGGTCCACGTTGACCCTCTTTAACTAAACCGGCCAGCGTCAACTCTTCGATCGTGAATCCTTCACCTCGGAGCGCCTTTGTTAAAGCGTCCCACTCTTTAGGAGCATAACCAACGCCGAAGCTCTTGACTGATTCACCATCGAAGCCGCGCCCTTCAAGGAAATCTCGACCGATTGCTGCTTCTGGAGTCCTTAATTGTTCTTGATAGAAACGCGCTGCTGCGGCATTTGCAGCGACCAATCTAGAGCGTTTTCCGGTAGGAGCTGATGATGAGCTACCTGCTTCGTAGGAGAGTTGGTATCCAATTCTTTCCGCTAATTTCTCTACAGTTTCGGTAAAAGTTAAGTGATCGATTTTCATCACAAAGGCAATGACATCGCCCCCGGATTGGCAACCAAAGCAATGGTAGAAACCTTTGCTCGGCGTTACGTGAAATGAGGGCGTCTTCTCATCATGAAATGGGCAGAGCCCCTTCTTCTGTCCGCCACCGGCGTTTTTGAGTTGGACGTACTCCCCAATCACTTCATCGATAGGCGAACGGTCGCGGACGTATGCGACATCGCTATCTTTGATCCGTCCTGACATAGTCGAATCCTAGGCCTATCGTTTTTTTCCAGTTAGCTCTTGATGTAAGGCATATGCGCCTGGATCAGTTAGTGAGGCAACTTGATCGATTACTACTCTCAACTTCTCAGAATCGGTGGTTGCGCGATACCACTCCTGCAAAAAGAAAGATTCGAGCGAGCCTGGTGCGCGCTCCAGCACAGCCTCAACTAGCTCGGAGAGAAGCTCTCTCTGGCGGAGATATAGGTCCTGTGATTTTTCAGCCCGGATGATGTAATAACCAGGCATCGCCTTCAAGATAGCCACTTCCACTCTCTGGGCGCGCGGGACAAGGAGATTGGCTGAGTATCGAGTTAGGTCCCCATCTCCATAGTGCGCGCGGGTCTCGCGTTCTGCTGCGATGGCAAACCTTCCGATTAATTGACTTGTTAGATCCTTCAGTAGAGCAAGTTGTCTATGGCTTCTATCAAACTCTTTGGGCCAGCAAGAGAGCGCCATAAGTGAGTCAAGGGCTTCGCCTGCTTCGCTCTCATTTAAATCACTCAAGTACTCTGACTTCGCAACTTCGAATAGTTTTGAAAGATCTCCACGTAAAGATTCAAGCTTTATATGCCCAGTTACAAGCGCATCTTCAAGATCGTGTACTGAGTATGCGACATCATCTGACCAATCCATTATTTGGGCTTCCATGGACGATCGCTTTTCTGGAGCGCCTTCCCTTACCCAATTGAATATCTCTTCGTCATCACTGTAAACGCCAAACTTCCGGGCGTTCTCCCGCGAACTCCAAGGATATTTAGTGGCGGCATCAAGACTGGCTCTTGTCAGATTCAAACCAACTGATATTCCTTCTTCATCTACCGTCTTCGCTTCGATCCGGGTTAGCAATCTAAAACTTTGCGCATTTCCCTCGAATCCGCCACATGGTTCAGCCAATTTAGCGAGTGCTGTTTCACCGTTATGACCAAATGGTGGATGACCTAAGTCATGTGCAAGACAAGCGCCCTCCATCAAATCTGGATCAGCGCCTAGCGCCGCACCTAGTTCACGGCCAACTTGGGCACACTCTAAGGAGTGTGAGAGGCGAGTTCGCGGGAAATCACTAGCCCAAGGAACTGCTACTTGTGTCTTCGCGGCAAGTCTTCGTAATGCAAATGAATGGATTATTCGAGCGCGATCGCGAGCAAACTCTGTTCTTCCTTTTCGCTTCGCCGGTTCATCGAGGAAGCGTTCTAAATCCGTCGCGGAATAACCCACGTGCTCCTTTGCCTCTCGAAGCGCCATAGTTCGTAAGGCTACAGTTTCCACGCGACATGGTCGCTGATGTGAATTCCACGCCGGCCTAAGGTGATGTAAGCGAGATACGCCCCGGTTTCACGGATTAAGTAGCGAAATCCGACTTTATCAAGGCTTGCTATCCCTGTTCTGACTGGAGAGCAGCTCGCGTCAAAGCCAAAGTCTTTGGCCATCGTTATTGAGCGGAGACAGTGATACGGATCTGTAACAATGATGATCGAGTTGTAGCGCTCTTTATCGATATTTGAAGCGAGAGCTTCAATACTCGTGTAAGTGTCACGACCAATCTTGATCGCTGTCATCGATCGCCAAGGAATTCCATTCCTTGCCAGCCAAGCCCTTGAAGTTCCAGCCTCGGTGAATCTATCTCCAGGCGCCCCAGCTCCTAGAGTGAAAACTTGGGCAGCAAAATCTTTCTCGTAAATTCTTACAACTTCTTTCAACCTAGCTTCTAATACCTTGCCTGGTCGGCCATCAAGTTGTGCAGCTCCCATTAAGACTATGGCATCCGCTTTTCTTATCGTTTCATTATTTGCCGTATACCAAGTCCGCGCCAGCGCGAAAGTTGGAATCGCTAGCGCTAGAACAATAAGAAAGGTTAGGAACTTAAAGAACCATTTGAATAAGAACATCAGCCACCAGAACCAGAATCACTACCATCAACGCTCGCCAACTCCTCTGGATCATCGAGCCAGCCTTGTGGAAGTGAAACCGCTCGTCCATGAGACCTTCGACCGCGAGGCGAATCACCAACTTCTTCTGGATATGGTTGATCAACCAATTGATCTAGGAGTGATCGAAGTTCATCTAGTGATGCAACCATCCCAAGTTTCGGTCGAATCTCTCCTTCAACGCGAAAGCCTTTCAAGTACCAGGCCATATGTTTACGCAGATCTCTGCAGGCGCGCTCTTCGCTTTCAAAATACTGAACCAAGAGTTGGGCGTGACGCCACATAACTTCTCGGACTTGATAGAGAGTAGGTAGAGGGCGCTCGCCTTCTCCATTAAATGCGCGAACCAGGTCAGCGAAGAGCCATGGGCGCCCGAGACATCCGCGTCCGACTACGACTCCAGCGCAACCTGTTTCCTCCATCATTCGAACGCCATCTCCACCTGACCAGATATCGCCATTTCCAAGGACCGGAACACCCGTTGGCTTCAAATGCTCGACCAAATTAGCGATCTTGCTCCAATCAGACTTACCTTCATAGAACTGCTCAGCTGTCCGCGCATGCAGTGCGACCCAAGCGACTCCGAGGTTTGCAGCAATCATCCCTGCATCAAGATAAGTCTCATGTTGGTTATCGATCCCAACGCGCATCTTCACTGTAACTGGAATCTTGTATCTGGAAGCTCCATCGACTGCAGCTTTTACAAGAGCTGCAAAGAGCCTTCTCTTGTATGGAAGTGCTGCGCCGCCACCCTTGCGAGTCACTTTCGGTACTGGACAGCCAAAATTCAAATCGATGTGATCTGCTAGATCTTCTCGACCGATCATCTCAACGGCTCTGGCAAGATCGTTTGGCTCAGTTGCGTAAAGTTGAACAGAGCGAGGCGTCTCGCCCTCTCCCGGGACAATCATGCGGAGCGTCTCTTCATTTCTCTCAACTAAAGCTCTCGCAGTCACCATCTCGGATACGAAAAGACCAGCGCCTTGTTCGCGACATAGAAGTCGAAAAGCGGCATTGGTAATGCCTGCCATGGGAGCAAGAACTACCGGCGTCGTTAAATTAAGTCCGCCATCTCTTATTGGTAGATGAAGCGGGGCTCGCTTTAACAACCCAGAAGACGTGGCGCTAACCATGCCTCTACCTGATCGATCCCGATTCGATCCTGCTTCATCGAATCACGTTCGCGAATCGTTACAGCTTGATCGTTTAGCGAATCAAAATCAATAGTTATGCAGTAAGGGGTGCCAATCTCATCCTGGCGGCGATACCTACGACCAATCGCGCCAGCATCATCAAAGTCAACGCTCCAGTTCTTCCTTAACTTGGAGGCGAGATCACGCGCCTTTGGCGATAGATCCGCATTCCGAGATAGCGGCAACACAGCAACCTTTATCGGAGCAAGACGATGGTCAAGCTTTAGGACCGTGCGCTTCTCCATCTCGCCTTTGGAGTTCGGAGCCTCATCCTCGGTATAGGCATCCATCATGAAGGTCAATGTGCAGCGATCCACGCCTGCTGCAGGCTCAATTACATAGGGATACCAGCGGTCATTCGACTCCTGATCGAACCAGCTAAGGTCCTTTCCAGACTTCTCCGAGTGAGCCTTCAGGTCGAAATCCGTTCTATTGGCAATTCCTTCAAGCTCTCCCCACTCAGTGCCAGTGAACTCGAATTTGTATTCGATATCAACAGTCCGCTTCGAATAGTGGGAAAGTTTCTCTTTCGGATGTTCAAACAATCTCAAGCGGTCTGGGTTGATTCCTAGGTTCTTGTACCAAGCAAGTCTCGTATCAATCCAGGTCTGGTGCCACTCTTCATCGGTTCCAGGAACAACGAAGAATTCCATCTCCATCTGTTCAAATTCACGAGTTCTGAAGATGAAGTTTCCTGGGGTAATCTCATTTCTAAATGACTTACCAATCTGGCCGATACCAAAAGGCGGTTTCTTGCGAGCAGTAGTTGCGACGTTCTGGAAGTTTATGAAGATTCCTTGAGCCGTTTCAGGGCGCATGTAAGCAAGACCTGATTCATCTTCAACCGGACCCAAGTAGGTCTTCAGCAATCCCGAGAACTGGCGAGGTGCGGTGAACTTTCCCTTGTTGCCGCAATTTGGGCAATTAACTTCCTCTAGCGAGGTCGGTTTGCGGTTATGTTTGGATTCGAATGCATCCTCTAGATGATCTGCACGAAATCTCTTGTGGCACGAGGTGCACTCTGTAAGTGGATCTGTAAAGGTCTCGACATGTCCAGATGCTTCCCAAACTTCTCGCGCCAAGATCACGCAAGAATCGATTCCAACTACATCTTCACGCTCCATGACCATGGACTTCCACCATTGGCGCTTGACGTTGTTCTTTAGTTCAACACCGAGTGGGCCGTAATCCCATGAAGCACGTAAACCACCGTAGATTTCTGATGAGGGATAGACGAATCCGCGTCGCTTTGCGAGGCTAACAATTGTTTCTAATCGATCTTGGGCCATTTACTTTTCCACCTGGCGTTCTCCATCCGGCTGGCTGTCGGCGGTGCGCACCGGTCGCAGCTCTAGGGCTGGGCGCAGGGTGAAATTTTAGATTGAGACACGCACAAAACCACCCTCCCTATGGAAATGAAAATCATTTTCATTTGTGCTACGGTCCCGCCCATGAATACAGCCATCATCCTCGCGGCCTTTACCGCCATCGCTACAGCCCTTGGGGGCCTTCTCGCCCTAAAGGCAAAGGACAGACTCCACCTAGTTCTCGGCCTTTCAGCGGGCCTTCTTCTCGGTTTAGTCGCTTTCGAGCTAATCCCTGAGGTCTTCGAGCTTGGAGCCGGTGAAACTCTTGGCGCCCCCACCGTCTCAATCGCATTGATTGGCGGATTCCTATTTCTCCACATCTACGAAAGATTCTTTGGGTCGCACGAGCCAGCTGAGTCTGACTATGGGCACGATCATTCTCACGCATCAAGCGTTGCCGGCGGCGTTGGCGCTGTTGCGATGGGAATTCATATCTTCCTTGATGGCCTCGCCCTTGGAATCGCTTTCTCCGTTGACACCGCACTTGGAATAGCCGTCTTTGTAGCACTCCTCGTACACGCCTTCAGCGATGGATTGAATACGGTTGCATTCCTAGTCAAGAGTGGAAAATGGAGCCGTAAAGCAATCTGGCTTCTCGGCGTTGACTCCATCGCTCGTATCGGCGGCGCAGCTGTTGGAACATCTCTGGCACTCAGCAACAACTTCACTGCAATTTATCTCGCAGTCTTCTCCGGAATCATCATCTATCTAGCCACTAGCCACATTCTTCCTGAGGCACACGCTCGCCACTCTTCCCGATGGACACTAGTCTCGACAATCGCTGGTGTTCTAGTTATGTGGGGATTGGTAAGCCAGCTTCACGCTGTCCATGTTCATTCCCATGACGAGGCGGGACACTCTATTGAGTCTGATCATGATCACGACCATGGAGTGGAAGGTGAAAGTCTAGAAATCAAGAACGATAGCATCGGAACAGATGTAAAGGATGATCACGATCATGATCACGACCACAATGATTAGAGATGAAAATTAGTAGAGATGAATAAGTCCGAACTCAAGGTGATAAGCGTCTTAGAGCGCGTCGGTGGCTTTGCCAGTGCACAGCAGCTTCATCAACTTCTGCTCAGAAGTGGCGAATCTATTGGACTTACCTCGGTCTATCGGGCACTTCAATCTCTAGTGGACGACAAGATCATCGATCAACTAAGGAAGGATGATGGCGAAGCCATCTACAGACTCTGCGGTGAAGCCCATCATCACCACCTAGTCTGCAAGTCCTGTGGCTCCACTGTTGAAATCGAAGGATCAGCGCTTGAAAAGTGGGCCAAAGCTATGGCCGAAGAGCATGGTTATCGCGAAGTTGGCCACCTCGCTGAAGTATTTGGGATCTGTCCGAGCTGCTAGACATGGGCGACATTCGAGGACTTCCAACACCTATCTGTCCATACTGCAGCTCTGACCTGATAACGATCACGGCAAAGTTCGATCCAGAGACTTATGAAATCTCTATGTATCTACTAGACAATGCAAGTTGCGCGGATTGTGGCGCGCTTCTTACCGCGCCTACTCCGGAAGACTTACCTGCGGCTTAGCTTTGCGAATCACCTCTAGGTTCTCCTGGTTGTAAGGAATGATCCAGCGCTTAAAGGGTTCATTTTCAAATTCAAGTAGTAAAACTGGATTGCGTTTATAGACAACGCAGAAATCTTTTCCTTTCCAGAATCTCATAGTTCCTAACATTATGAGATATGGAAAACCGGTACCAGGAGCTCGGATACCTCGCAAAACTTTAATGGTCCATGGGTGATCGCTTCTGGTTACGGAGATCAAGTTAGAGATCTTCGACTTGGGGTCACGGCCAAGTGCGCCGATGTTCTCAAGCCAATTCATGTCATAGCGAAGGAGTTCGCCTTCGATCTTTAGCATGAATAGATTCTAATCGAAGATTGGTCCAACATTCCTCGAGCGCTTGATCTCGAAGAATCCCGGATAGCTTGCTACTCCCACGACGCCGTCCCAAAGCTTCCCCGCTTCTTCGCCCTTTGGTGCTGGAGAAATCACAGGACCGAAGAACGCGACATCGCCGATCGCGATTATTGGCGTTCCAACATCATTTCCGACCATCTTTATCCCGCGCTCATGGCTCTCGATGATCGCTGCATCAAAAGATTCATCGCTCATTGCGCTAGCGAGTTCCGGAGCTAGCCCTACTTCGATAAGCGCCTCTTTGAATAACGCCTCTCCAACCTCCATTTTTTTGAGGTGAATCCGCGAACTTATAGCGGTGTAGAGCGGAAGAGTTATTGCACTCCCCCTCTCCTTCTGGGCAGCCGCAATCACTCGATTGCAATGCCATGATCTCGCCAATTTCTCCTTATATTCTGGAGCTACATCCTTATCGCGATTTAAGTGAGCAAGACTAAATAGATTCCACTCGACTTCAATCTCTCTGACTTTCTCAACCTCAAGTATCCAGCGTGAGGTCATCCATGCCCACGGGCATAGAGGGTCGAACCAGAAACCAGCCTTTTGTTTCGCCATGATCAAGCCTTTCCGAATCTTCGCTCGCGCTCTGCGTAGATTTCAATCGCCTGCCAGAGAGTCTCTCTAGTTACGTCTGGCCACAATACATCCAAGAAGACCATCTCTGCATATGCAGATTGCCAGATCAAGAAGTTTGATGTCCGCTGTTCTCCTGAACTACGCAGAAATAGATCTACATCGCTCATCTTTGGTTCATCGAGATACTTCGCAAAGACCTTTTCATTAATCTGATCGGGCTTCAACTTCTTTCTTGCAACATCTCGCGCTAGCTCGGCAGCGGCGTCGGCAATCTCAGCTCGCCCGCCGTAATTCACGCACATGTTCAAAGTCAGGACCTTGTTCTTTTTCGTTAGCTCTTCCGCAATCTCTAGCTCTTCAATCACAGACTTCCAAAGCCTTTGAGGGCGACCAACCCACCGCACTCGCACACCCATTTCATGCATCTGATCGCGTCGTCGACGGATAACATCACGGTTGAAGCCCATTAAGAACTTCACTTCATCTGGGGAGCGGCGCCAATTCTCCGTTGAAAATGCATACGCAGATAACTCTTTAACGCCAATCTCAATAGCGCCTTGTACGACATCAAATAACGCATGTTCGCCAGCTTCATGGCCCTTGGTTCGCGTAAGACCGCGTGCTTTTGCCCAACGGCCATTTCCATCCATAACAAGCGCTACGTGATTGGGAATCCGATCCTTGGGAAGTTTTGGTGGCTTCACTTTGCAGCGCGCTCCACCATCGGAAGACTTCGCAGCTCTCTCTCCAGGTGCCATTGCAGATAAGCGGCAACCAATCCCGAAGCCTCGCGACGATTCTTAGGATCGCTTGCGTCGGCGCCTTCCCAATTTCCAGTCAAAAGATCTGACATCAATTGGAGAGTTTCTGGAGCAGGAGTGGCGGAGGCCGATGGTCGACAATCGATACAGACTGAACCGCCGCCGACTAGTGAGAAGTATTTATGCGGTCCAGGAGCCTCACAATTCGAACAGATTGTCATTGAAGGCGCGTAGCCAGCGATAGAGAGAGAGCGGAGTAGGTAAGCATCTAAAACTAGAGATGGTTCATGTGATTCATAAGAAAGAGCCTTTAGCGCACCGATCAGAAGTAGGAACTGTTGTAACGCGGGCTCTCCTTCATTAGAGGTGAAACGCTCCGCAGCCTCAAGAATCGTGGAGGCGATCGTCCATTTTCTATAGTCAGCAGCTAGGGCATCGCCGAAATTTTCAAGGCTCTCAACTTGGGTTACGACATCGAAGGTCTTACCAACATAGAGCTGGATATCTACCAAACTTCCCGGCTCTAAACGGGCGCCAAATTTCGACTTAGTCCTTCGCACGCCTTTTGCAACAGCTCGAACTCGACCATGCTCTCGCGTAAAGAGCGTGATGATGCGATCAGCCTCTCCCAGTTTCTGGGTGCGGATTACGACCGCCTCATCCCGATATAGAGCCACGGGATAAAGGTAGTGATTGCTACTGTCGAAGTGCGCGATTTACGGCGGAAACCACCGCTTTCAGCGAGGCCGTTGTGGTTGAAGGGTCGATTCCAACTCCCCAATATGTTCCACCATTGATGGTGCACTCGAGGTAGGCAGCCGCATTAGCGTCGCCACCGGCGCTCATCGCATGCTCGTAGTAATCAGCTACTTGAACATTTATTCCATGTGCTTGCAGGATATGACAGAACGCTGAGATCGGCCCATTTCCAGAGCCCTTTAGCGTGACTGGCTTCTTGTTCTCAAGTAGATCCACGGTCAACTCAACATCTTTATTCGGCGATGAGGTCTGAGTCAGACCTTCAAGGCGATAACGTCCCCATTGATCATCCTCTGAAGGAAGATATTCATCGACAAAAATTTTCCACATCTCATCTGGATAGACCTCGCCACCTTCGCTATCAGTCTTGGCTTGGACAACTCTGCTGAATTCGATTTGTAACCTTCTAGGAAGATCGAGTTGATGTTCGCTCTTCATGATGTAGGCGACTCCACCCTTGCCAGATTGAGAGTTAACCCGGATAACAGCCTCATAAGAACGGCCAATATCCTTCGGATCGATTGGAAGATATGGAACAGCCCAAGTGAAGTCGTCGACTTCTTTTCCAGCCGCACTCGCATCCTTAGCAAGATGTTCAAAGCCCTTCTTGATCGCATCTTGATGCGAGCCGCTGAATGCAGTGAACACTAAATCTCCGCCATATGGATGGCGCTCAGGGACTCGTAGCTGATTGCAGTACTCAACGGTCCGACGGATCTCCGAGATATCGCTAAAGTCGATCATCGGATCTATTCCATGGCTCAATAGATTCAGGCCCAGAGTAATTAAGCAGACATTTCCAGTTCGCTCTCCGTTGCCAAAGAGTGTTCCTTCGATTCGATCCGCTCCAGCCAGATAACCCAACTCGGCTGCAGCCACACCAGTTCCTCGGTCATTATGAGGATGAAGACTCAAAACAACGCTCTCTCGATACTTCAAGTTTCGATGCATCCATTCGATCGAATCAGCGTAAACATTCGGGGTAGCCAGCTCGACGGTAGCAGGAAGATTGATGATCGTCTTCCATTCGGGAGTTGGCTGCCATACATCATTAACGGCATTACAGACTTCGAGCGCAAACTCCAACTCAGTGCCGGTGTACGACTCAGGTGAATACTCAAAATAGACGGTTGTACCTGGAACCGTACTCACTAATTCCTTGCACAACTTCGCGCCATCCACCGCAATCTGCTTAATCCCTTCTTTATCCATACCGAATACAACTCGCCGCTGGAGAGTGGATGTTGAGTTGTAAAGGTGAACAATCGCCTGCTTTGCCCCCTTTATAGACTCGAAAGTCCGTCGGATCAAAGGTTCGCGCGCCTGGGTCAGTACCTGGATCACAACATCATCGGGAATCAACTTCTCATCGATGATCTTTCGCACGAAATCAAAATCCGTCTGACTTGCACTTGGAAAACCAACCTCGATCTCCTTGTAACCCATCTTCACTAAGAGATGGAACATGGCTAGCTTGCGAGGTACATCCATCGGATCAATTAGGGCTTGATTGCCATCGCGAAGATCGACGGAGCACCACTTAGGTGCATGAGTCATCTTTTTATCTGGCCAAGTGCGATCGCTAAGTTCGATCGGTACAAATGATGAATATCGATGCTTGGGCATCGTTGATGGGTTTTGGTCTGGGAAACTCACTGCAATTTTCTCCTTCGCTTGTTCGGATTGTGGCCGGTGGCGACTAACCCCGCAGCGAGGAGACCGGACTAGTTGGCCTCGCCGCGGCAGCGAAGAAGGAGGGCACCCAGTAGCAGTGCGAGAGTCGAGATTTCGCTGCGGAACATAAGGGAAAGGTTAGCCGGGCTCTAGAGGACTGGCAAATAGCGATCTAGTTCGTAAGCCGTTACTTGGCGGCGATATTCCTCCCATTCAGCCCGCTTATTGCGGAGGAAGTATTCAAATACATGCTCACCTAAGGTCTCACGGATCAACTCACTCTTCTCCATCGCAACTATCGCTTCATTCAAATCACGCGGAAGTGGCTTATCAGTTCCTTTATCAAGTTTGTAATTGGATTCGATTCCCTTCAGGCCGGCAGCGATTGTGACTGCAAATGCTAGGTATGGATTACATGCAGAATCTGGCGCTCGGAATTCAATTCGTGTCGAATTTTCCTTCTTTGGTTTATACATAGGGATTCTGATGAGGGCATCACGGTTTTCTCTTCCCCAATTGATCTTTGCTGGGGCTTCTCCCCCGCCATGAAGTCGCTTATATGAATTAACCCATTGATTCGTGATTGCAATCAATTCTGGTGCATGTGTGATGATGCCAGCGATGAACGAACGGGCGATATCCGATAGTTGATCCTCGCGCCCCTCTTCATAGAAAGCATTTTTTTCACCTTGGAAAAGTGAGAAGTGCGTGTGCATTCCAGAGCCAGGATGTTCGGTGAATGGCTTGGGCATAAATGATGCATACACGCCTTGATCAAGAGCAACCTCTTTTACGATGTGGCGGAATGTCATGATGTTGTCAGCGGTGCTTAAAGCATCTGCATAACGGAGATCGATCTCTTGTTGGCCAGGCGCTCCTTCGTGATGGCTAAATTCAACGGAGACTCCAGTGGCCTCCAATAAAGTTATTGCCTGTCGTCTGAAATCATGACCAAGAGCTGCTGGGGTCTGATCAAAATACCCACTCGAATCGATTGGAACTGGCTTCACTCCCGGAGATGGCGCTTCTTTGAAGAGGAAGAACTCGATCTCTGGATGGGTGTAACAGGTGAAACCCAAATCTGCAGCGCGCTTTAACGTTCGCTTCAAAACATTTCTTGGATCCGCTGGTGATGGATTTCCATCTGGCATAACGATGTCACAGAAGATACGAGCTGCTCCGGGTTTTGCAGTTCGCCATGGAAGAACTGAGAAGGTGCTCGGATCTGGCTTTGCCAACATATCTGACTCAGTTCCACGAGCGAAGCCCTCGATAGCTGAACCATCGAACCCGATTCCTTCAGCAAAAGCGTTCTCCAATTCAGGAGGCGCAATCGCAACAGATTTCAGATAGCCAAGTACATCTGTGAACCAGAGGCGAACAAAACGAATATCACGCTCTTCTAAGGTTCGAAGGACGAACTCTTGCTGCTTTGTGATTACCTCGTCACGGGAAGTCATGGACCGGATACTGCCGGAACCTCGTTACGGCAGTGTTAAATCATGAGCTAAATGACGAAGAGTTCACCCTCATCTTGATTAGTTCGTGCGGCGACGTCCTTCGTGACCACGCTATTTGCGCTGATACGCGCTCCTTCGCCAATAGTGATTGGCCCCAGAACGCGAGCTCCGGCGCCGACTACAACCCCATTTTCGATTGTGGGATGGCGCTTGCCCTTCATGTACTTAGTAGAACCAAGAGTCACGTCGTGATAAATCATCACATCATCACCGATTTCAGCAGTCTCACCGATCACAACACCCATGCCATGATCGATAAAGAATCTGCGACCGATAGTTGCAGCTGGATGGATCTCGATACCGGTTACAGTCCGAACCCAGTTCGCATGAATTCGCGCTAACAACTTCAATCTGCGTCGCCACAGGAAGTGTGCGATGCGATGACCCCAGACCGCGTGGATGCCCGGAAAAGTCAGCGCGACTTCAAGTCGATTGCGCGCTGACGGATCTTTCCGTAACGCGGTATCGAGATCTTCAATTATTCGCTTTAACATTTAAGCGTCCATTAGATCTTTATAGAGAATTGTTGAGAGATAACGCTCACCGAAGGATGGGATGATCACAACAATGTTCTTGCCTGACATCTCTTCGCGTTGCGCTACTTGCGAGGCGGCCCAGAGCGCCGCACCTGCTGAGATTCCGGCGAGAATCCCTTCCTCTGCTGCTGCTCGGCGCGCATACTTAACGGCGTTATCGGCTTCGACATCTATAACCTCGTCATAGACGCTGCGATCAAGGATTGGCGGGATGAAGTTTGGTCCGATTCCTTGGATTGGATGGCCACCGGGCTTACCGCCATTGAGAATAGGAGAAGCAGCAGGCTCAACAGCGAAGATCTTCAGAGAAGGCTTACGAGACTTTAGAACTTGGCCAATTCCAGTAATCGTTCCACCAGTTCCAATTCCCGCAACGATCGCATCAACGCTGCCATCGGTGTCACGCCAGATCTCTTCAGCCGTTGTCTTTCTATGTATCTCTGGATTCGCTTCATTCTCGAATTGACGTACCAAAACTGCGCCATTTGCGCCGAGTTCCTCAGCCTTTGCAATCGCTCCCTTCATACCTTCCGCAGCAGGAGTTAGCACCAATTCCGCTCCAAAGGCTCGAAGCAGAGCACGACGCTCCTTGGACATTGAATCTGGCATAGTGAGGATGGTCTTGTAGCCGCGGGCTGCTCCAACCATCGCCAAGGCGATTCCGGTATTTCCACTTGTCGCTTCGACAATCGTTCCGCCTGGCTTTAGCTGTCCACTCTTCTCAGCAGCATCGACCATCGCGATACCAATGCGATCCTTAACCGTGCTGGTTGGGTTATAGAACTCAAGCTTTGCCAGAACATTTGCCTTCGCACCATCGGTAATCCGATTGATTCTCACCAGTGGGGTATTTCCGAATATTTCAGTAATATCGTTGTAAATCTTCACAGTCTTCTCCTAGAAAAATTGTTGGAATTCGAAACTTCGATCAAAAACGAAACTTGGCGCTATGTGCGCAGATTTACTTACAGCAGCCGCAAGTGTTAGCGCGACCGAAATCGATTACCCGACGACGGGTGAAGAGCCAATTGGTAATCGACAACATGCGCAGAATTTTACTTATGTAAAGGAATTTCGCTAATCGCAAATGATTTGCACTAATTTCCCTCACGCCAATGCGAGGTCATAGGGAGCCGGCGATCCTTTCCGAAAGCGATCGGGGTCACCTTCGGTCCAGGTGGATATTGGCGTCGCTTATATTCAGCTCTATCCACGAGCTGGATGATTTGCTCTACCAATTTCTTTTCATATCCCGCCTCAATAATCACGCTCGCATCGCCACCTTCATCGATATAAAGCTCAAGGATCTGATCGAGAATCCGATAATCAGGAATCGAATCGCTGTCCTTCTGGCCAGGACGTAATTCAGCGCTCGGCTCTTTAGTGATTGAACTCTCCGGGATCGGGGCGACTATTCCATCCTTCTTAGCCTTTTCATTTCGCCAATTAGCAAGGCGCCAGACATCGACCTTAAAGACATCTTTGATTGGCGCATATCCTCCGACCGCATCGCCATAAAGGGTCGAATATCCCACCGCCAATTCAGACTTGTTCCCAGTGGCAAGTACTAGGTGGCCCTCCTGATTTGAAAGCCCCATGAGTAGTGACCCTCTAACCCGCGCCTGGATATTCTCTTCAGCGATGCCTTGCAAGGTCGTCGCCCTTAGATAGCTCTCCACTACCGGCTCTATCTCGATGGTCCGAAAGTGGATTCCCAAGTTCTTCGCTAAATCAGCGGCGTCGCTCTTGGAATGAGCCGATGAATATTTGCTTGGTAACGAGATCCCAAAGACGCGATCCTTACCGAGAGCATCTACCGCAATCGTCGCAACGACTGCAGAATCTATCCCGCCCGATAGCCCAAGAACTACTGACTTAAAGCCATTTTTCTCAACGTAATCGCGAAGCCCTAGTACTAGCGCTGACCAGATCTCTTCAGTTTCGGGCAGAGCAGGTGCAATTCTGGCTTCTATATCGCCTCGGGCGGTTGGTAGTTCTTCACTGATGATGCAATCAGGTTTCGAACTACCTCGCTCGACTGGAATATCCACTATGAGCAAGTCGTATTTGAACTGAGGCGATCTGGCCAATAACTCACCATTCGCGCCAACCGCCATCGAATCGCCATCAAAGACGAGATCGTCCTGTCCTCCGAACATATTCGTGTAAAGGATGGGCGCACCGATCTGTAAAGCTCGATTCCTCACTAGATCAAAGCGGAGATCATCTTTCGATCTCTCATAGGGGCTTCCATTTGGGACAAGCACTAGTCCAGGTTTTCGCGCAGCCAGCTCAGTCATCGGACCTTCATCGCGCCAGATGTCCTCACAGATGGCAACTCCGATATCGATACCATTAAATCTGGCGACTAAGGTTCCCGAGCCCGCGGCAAAATTTCGAAATTCGTCAAAGACTCCATAATTCGGAAGATGGCGCTTTACATATTTCGCCTGGATCTCGCCACCATGAAGTAGGGCAATTGAATTAAGTGGTCTTCCATCATCATCCAAGAAGCCGACGACAACGAGCATTTCACCGCATCCGAGCTCGGATAGTTTCTTGGCTAGATTGCTCACGGCATCAATGGAGGACTTCCTAAATGCAGGACGTAATGCAAGATCCTCAACCGGATAACCGGTTACCACCATCTCGGGAAAGAGGATGACCTCGGCTCCGCTTTCTTTTGCCTCAACGACTGCAGCTATGACTTTTTCTATGTTGCCCTTGATCTCGCCAACTATCGGATTTATCTGGGCAGAAGCGACCCTTAGGTGAGGGGTTCTATCTAGTCGGGTCTTATCTGATGGAGGCACGGTTCAAGAGTACCTATAGACTTATTTCATACATCCCGGGGACCGAATTCGGCCTCGAGGAAAGGAAAAGATGAAGCGATTCACCATCGCAGACCTCGCTGCCTGGAAGAAGTCGGGCAAGCGTTGGGCGATGCTTACCTCATACGACAGCGTCACGGCCTCCCTATTCGATGAAGCTGGAGTACCAGTCCTCTTGGTCGGCGATAGCGCCGGAAACAACTTTCTAGGACATGAGAACACCATTCCGGTAACAGTCGATGAGATGGTTTCCCTTGCTCGAGCTGTCGTTAATGGCTCAAAGCAAGCTCTTGTGGTCGCAGACTTTCCATTTGGAAGTTATGAGAAGAGCGAGACCCAGGCGCTCGAGACCGGCATTCGATTCCTAAAAGAATCGAAGGCCCATGCCGTAAAACTCGAGGGCGGCGTCCGAGTCGTCGAGCAAGTCAAAGCCCTCGTCAAATATGGAATCCCCGTGATGGGCCATCTCGGCATGACCCCACAGTCAGTCAATGCCTTCGGTGGTTTCAAGGTCCAAGGTCGTAACGAGCAAGGTGATGCCATCATTGCTGATGCAAAGGCCTTAGAAGCAGCTGGCTGTTTTGCGATCGTCCTCGAGTTGGTCCCCGCCGAGTTGGCCGAGCGCATAACTCGGGAGCTCTCGATTCCAACTATTGGAATTGGGGCCGGGTCAAAGTGTGATGCCCAGGTCCTTGTTTGGACCGATCTAATGGGGCTGACAGAAAAACCACCTAGATTCGCCCGGGCCTATCGAGACCTACGAAGTGAGATGAAAGCTGGCGTTAGCGAGTGGCTCGCTGATGTTGAATCTGGAGAGTTTCCATCTGAGAAGGAGAGTTTCAACTAGTAATAACTCTCGTCTAAGAGAGATCGCCAATTAGACTCCCAACATGAGTAGTTTGGCGATTGATCTAACGCCACTACGAAAATACCGCGACTTCCGCCTGATCTTCACCGCAGGCCTCTTCTCTTATTTCGGCTCGATGATCACCTTTGTCGCGCTTCCATTTCAGATCAAGGAGTTGACGGGCTCCTATTGGATGGTCGGGTTGATCGGGGCGGTCGAGATAATCCCCTTGATCATCTTTGGTCTATATGGGGGCGTGCTGGCCGATCATGTCGATCGCAAGAAGATGATCTGGCTTACCGAATTTGGAACATTGGTTGCGACCTTCATCCTCTTTCTAAACGCCCTCCGTGATGAACCCAGCGTCGTGCTGATCTTCATAATTGCAGCCATTTTCGCTGCTTTGAGCGGCCTAAAGCGCCCCAGCCAAGAGGCGATCCTCCCGCGCCTGGTCAATCATGGCGATCTACCAAGCGCCAGCGCTCTAATGAGTCTGCGCTGGCAATTCGGTGGCATCGTTGGGCCAGCTGTCGGTGGCATCTTGGTTGCTACTTATGGCGCCGAGACTGGATACCTAGTTGATTGTGCGACTTTCGTTATCTCACTTGCGCTATTGGCGCGGATAAAGAGCGTTCCGCCACTAACTACACGAACCGCTCCATCAATGGAGAGTTTGAAGGAGGGAATCAGATACGCATTCAGTCGAAGAGATCTACTTGGAACTTACATCGTCGACCTTGCGGCCATGTTCCTGGCAATGCCGATGGCGCTCTTCCCTTTTTGGGCTGATGCAGTCGGAGCTCCTTGGGCCCTAGGTCTCTTCTACTCTTCAATAACCGCAGGGGCTGTAGTTGTAACCCTTTTGAGCGGCTGGATGCGCAACTACCCCCATCACGGAAAAGCCGTGGTTTTCGGAGCTCTAGGTTGGGGTGTTGCAATTGTTGTTGCCGGGACTACCGACTCGCTTCCCTTAGTCATCATCTCGCTTGTCATAGCCGGCGCCTTCGATCAGGTTAGCGCCATGTTCCGTAGCTTCATTTGGAACCAGTCGATTCCTGATGAGCTAAGGGGCCGGTTGGCAGGAATAGAGATGCTCTCGTACCTTCTCGGGCCCCTTGGTGGTCAGGCCAGGGCCGGGGGTATGGCAGCTATGACATCTCTTAGAACTTCGATTGTTGGTGGCGGTTTGCTATGTATCGGCTTTGTTGCAGCGATCGCCGCCCTAATGCCGCAATTTCGGAATTACGATGTCCGAACCAATGAATTCGCCGTCCGAGAGGCAGAAATTCGCAAAAAACGCGAAATTTCTTAAAAAATATTTTTCACCTACTCAATTTAACTTGCGGGTAACTTATCCCAACTTTTTATGCCAAAACCAAGATTTTCCACTTTTTACGCGTAAAAATGGTGGTTTTTGACCTCTTCTTGGATGCGAAAACATAGAAATTTCTAAAAGTAAATTGCGACACGCAGGCCTCTTTTTTCACTCAAAATAGTGGAAACTTTGTGAAATAAGTGTCACGATTTGCCTCGAAGCGGTTCGGTGACGGATCGAACCATTCTGAAAGGAACACTACGTGGCTGCAAAGCGTCGTAAGAAAGCTGCTGCTAAGGCAGCACCAAAGCGTCGTCGTAAGAAGGCTGCTGCAAAGGCTGCCCCAAAGCGTCGTCGTAAGAAGGCTGCTGCAAAGGCAGCTCCAAAGAAGCGTCGTAAGAAGGCTGCTGCAAAGGCTGCCCCAAAGCGTCGTCGTAAGAAGAAGGCTGCTAAGTAATTTAGCCCGAGTATTACGGAAAAAGCCCGGCTGCATATGCGCCGGGCTTTTCTCTTTGACCTTTAGAAACTTTAACTGTAGACCCTTTAGCCGTAGAACCTAGTTAGATTCCCTCTTTCTTGAACTGGCTTCTCAACTCATCTGTCAGCTGGGCAAAGGTTGCGGTCAGGCTCTCTTGCTCTTTCACGGAGAGCTGGTCGATAAAGCGCTTTCGAACGCTGGCGACATGGTCTGGAGCGGCGGCAACAATCGCCTTCCAGCCCTTCTCGGTCATCACCGCCCAATAGCCACGGCGATCCTCCGAGCACTCCTCGCGCTTAATCCATCCCGCTTTCTCCATCACCTTCATTCGATGGGATAGTCGAGACTTCGAGATCATCGCAACCTCGGCTAATTCGCTCATCCGCATCCGACGCCCGGGGGCCTCAGATAACTGAGCCATCACCTCGTAGTCGGCCATCGATAGATCATGTCCTTCAAGATCGGCTTCCAAGGCATCGAGTAATCGACGAGATGCGATTATGTAAGAGCGCCAGGCCTTCATCTCACGGGGGTTTAACCAGCGAGTTTGGCTCTTTTTTGCGGGCATGGACCAAGGGTACGACAAAAATGAAATAGTTGAAAGTTGAACAATCTAATTGATTTCTCAACTTATTGAGTTAGCCTTCCCTCCCATGGATGAGATAGTGGGTAAGACGGACGAACGTCCGAAACTCTGGCGCTGGATCCTTGGAACCTTATTAATCTTGGTTAGTTGGTTGATACTCGGCGCGATTCTGACCGCAGCCAGCGCTGCTCTATTTGGCCTTGACCTACTAGCCCTTGCCGGCACAGATAAGGAGAGCCTCGCAATTGTTCGTGGCTACGAACCTTGGCAGGCCGCTAGCGCAGTCCTTCTCTCTTTCCTACCTCTCCTGCTCGTTCCAATAATTCTCCATCGTTTCTTACTAAAGCGGCCCCTTCGAGAGCTCTTCACTCGCTCAACGCGTAACTTCTCCCAAGAGGTGCTTTTGGGCGCAGCTGTAATGTCGCTCCTATTGCTAGTTGTAGGGCTTCCGGATTTCATCTTGAACAATTCGACCTACAAATGGAGTTTTGACGCTTCGAGATTCCTGCCCTATCTCCTCGTTGCCTTCACTCTAATCCCAGTCCAAACTACCGCTGAAGAGGTCTTTTATCGTGGCTGGATCCAACAGCGCTTAGAGAATGGCAAGCGCTCTATCTGGATAGTCTCTATCGCCGGTGGCGCGCTCTTCGCCCTACCTCATCTCGGCAATCCAGAGGTTAGTGGCAACCTCCTTCTTCCCATTATTGGATATGGCTCTACCGGGTTCATGCTGACCTGGGTAACGATGCGCGATCAATCTATGGGTCTTGCCGTCGGAGCTCACGCCGCAAATAACATCCTCGCCGGATTGATTGTCTCAAGCGCTGATTCGGCACTTCCGGCTGCGAGTATCTGGGTGACGCCAGAAATCCAATGGGGTCCAGCGGCCGTCGCCTCTGTCCTCCTTGTCCCAGCATTCATTTGGCTCACCGGAAAGTGGAGAGGTAAGGTCGCTATATGAGCGAGAAAAGCGGTATTTTTCAAGGAAACTTCAAGCCCTCAATCCGTCCCCAAGATGACATGTATCGCCACGTTAATGGCGCATGGCTCGATAAGGCCGAGATCCCAGCTGATCGGGCAGCCGATGGCGCCTTCTATTTCCTTCGCGATGAATCCGAGAAAAATGTTCGGGTAATCATCGAAGAGATCGCAAAGAGCGGTGGCGCGCCTGGAAGTAATGCCCAAAAGATCGCCGATCTCTACAACGATTTCATGGATGAGACTC
Source organism: uncultured Clavibacter sp. (assembly GCA_964521265.1). Taxonomy (GTDB): domain Bacteria; phylum Actinomycetota; class Actinomycetes; order Nanopelagicales; family Nanopelagicaceae; genus MAG-120802. Next base: position 4,297 of record CAZFQY010000005.1, on the reverse strand, counting down.
GGGTTGAAGATCTCGATATCTCCCCGATTGCCGCAGATCTTGAAAGAGCCCAATCGATCTCCGGTCTCGAAGATTTCACGACCGCCCTTGGCCACTTCGAAGGTCGCGGTCTAGGTGGCTTCTTCAATGGTTGGGTAACTGCAGATGCTTCTGACCCGACTACCAATATTGCCTATTTCTACCAAGGTGGACTTAGCCTTCCCGATGAGGCCTACTATCGCGAAGAGAAGCACGGAGCTCTCAGAGGAAAACTGATTTCCCACATCGAGCGGATGTTTGAGCTTGCTGGAATCTCCGATGGCCCGGCTCATGCAAGGCGGGTCATGGAGCTTGAGAGTGAGATCGCTTCCCATCATTGGGATACCGTCCGAAGCCGCGATGCAGTCTTAACCTTCAATAAGAAGAACTTCGCCGAGGTCCAAGGCCTTATCGGCCAATTTGATCTAAAGCTCTGGGCAGAGAACGCTGGAGTTCCAGGACATGTACTAGAGACGGTAGTTATCGCCCAACCCGACTTCGTCGAGAACTTGGGCAAGATGCTCGAACGCTTTGAGGTTGCTAAATGGCGCTCCTGGCTGACCTGGCACTTACTCTCTAGCGCTGCTCCATACTTAAGTAGCCGTTTTGTAAATGAAAACTTCGCCTTCTACGGAACAGCGTTGACCGGTATTCCGGTTCTGAAGGAGCGCTGGAAGCGCGGCGTAGCTCTTGTCGAGAGCGCTTTAGGTGAGGCGGTTGGTGAGTTCTATGTACAAAAGCACTTCCCGCCCGCTGCAAAGGCACGAATGAGCCAATTAGTAGCGAATCTAATCGAGGCCTATCGCGTAAGTATCAATGATCTTGCCTGGATGGGTGAAGAAACTAGGAAGAAGGCCCTCGAGAAACTTGGGAAGTTCACCCCGAAGATCGGTTATCCCGATAAATGGCGTGATTACTCGAAGTTGGAGATCAAGCGCGGCGACCTAGTTGGAAATCTCGCCCGTATCTCCAAGTTCCGCGGCGACTTCGAATACAACAAGGTAGGAAAGCCAGTCGATAAAAGCGAGTGGTTGATGACGCCACAGACTGTAAATGCCTATTACCACCCATTGATGAATGAGATCGTCTTCCCTGCTGCGATCCTCCAACCTCCATTCTTCGATCTCGATGCAGATGATGCTGCAAACTATGGTGGAATCGGTGCGGTGATTGGCCACGAGATTGGCCATGGCTTCGATGACCAAGGTTCTCGTTACGATGGCGATGGAAACTTGAAGAATTGGTGGACCGAAGAGGATCGTAAAGAATTTGAGAAACGGACCTCTAACCTGATCGCCCAATACAACGTTCTCGCTCCCGAGGAAGCGCCTGATGTAAATGTGAATGGAGCGCTTACCATCGGTGAGAATATTGGTGATCTCGGTGGCGCGACTATCGCCTACAAGGCTTACAAGATTGCACTCGCTGGAAAAGATGCACCAGTTATTGATGGATTAACTGGCGACCAGAGATTCTTTATCGGTTATGCCCAGATCTGGCGTGGAAAGATTCGAACAGAGGCGATGAAAGTTCGCTTAGCGACTGACCCACACTCCCCCGGTGAGTTTCGCTGTAATCAGATCCTTAAAAACCTTCCGCAATTCCATAACGCATTCGGTGTTAAGCCGGGTGACGCTCTCTATATGGCTCCGGAGGAGCAAGTAGCTATTTGGTGATTGTTTGCTGACGGGTCTCATCGCGATGTTTGCGAAGGTAGACCATAAATGGGGTTCCGCCGGTACCGATTGCTGAAGGGTTTCCTGGAGCTTTTTGAGCCTGGGCGTGGATGTATTGGCCCGCATACTCAAGATGCATAGCCCGGAAATCGCCTACTAGTTCAACAGATTGGTTAAAGAGCTCTGAGGTGGAACTACGGCCTAACTTAGCCACAAAATCGCGGACACTCGGTCCGTTCTCAACTGCTTCGATGAACTTAACATGCTTCGGTGGCATGTATTCACGCATCTCCATCAGGTACTCACGTAGTTCATCTCGCTCATGCTCGATCCCGAGGACCCCATCAAGAGCTGGGACGATCGCGCTCTGTGCACCCGTCTCGCCGCGATATTTCATTCCCTTACCGCCCAATTCGTCTACACCTTCGTAGACGACGCCATTTGGAAGCGCTGGGTTATTTCGCCAACCGAAGATGTATGGACGAACGCGGTGGAAGTAGACATATGGGTCGCACTTTTCTGGCATCCGTGCCAGTACGTCATACATGCTTTTGATTCCATCGCGTAGTTGGGTAAGGGCGATATCGAGGGCGTCGGCATCATTTGCAACGACTGCCTGCTGTGCCAATTCGATCGCATGTAGCGCAACGCCGGCTTTCTTCTCAATATCGATATGGATGATGATGAACCACTCTTCATCTTGTCCGCCGAGGAAGCATTGAAGGAGAGCGATATTTCCGCACTCAACGCCTTTATCTGGACTTAGGCGATACCAATTATCGATTGAATAAGAGGCGTAGCTAAGGATTGGTGGCCGTCCTACTAACTTCCCGACCTCATACCAAGGCTTCGCTAGTACAGCAGGAATTACGTGAGCCGCTTCCTCTTCAGACCACTGATATGCCATGCCAATGTAAGAGAGGGCAAGCATCGCTCTTCTAATCTCGCCTTCGCTCTTCAATGCGCCTAGATCAAATGGCGGTAGCTCAGCAACGCGTTTGCGGAAGTTCGAGGCCATCAAATACTTAGGGAGATTTCTGGCCATCTCATCCCAAGCTTCATTTTCCCTCGAGAGCGAGCGAACCGGATCTTGGTGCTGCATGTATCCCCACTCAGGGGATAGCCCGAACTCAGCTAGAGATACGGGTTTTCCAGTCAAGATTATTTGGCGGCGAGACGTGCCTCGCGGCGCTTCCTCTGCTCTTCAGGATTTGGAACCGGAACTGCAGCGATTAGTCGCTGGGTGTATGGATCCTTTGCATGCTTAAGAATGGCATCGCGCTCGCCAACCTCGACAAGTCTTCCATCCTGCATAACCGCGATTCGGTGGGCAAGAATGTCCACAACTGCAAGGTCATGGCTGATGAATAGACATGCGAATTTCAATTTATCCTGAAGATCAAGGAGTAGATCCAAGAATCGGGCTTGAACAGAGACATCTAGCGCCGATGTCGGTTCATCCGCAATCAAGAGATCTGGGGTCAATGCGAGTGCGCGGGCGATACCGACGCGCTGACGCTGTCCACCAGAGAGCTCGTGAGGGAATCGATTCCTGTAAGAGCGTGGAAGTTCGACTTGTTCCAAGAGATCTTCGACCCGCTTGTTTAACTCATCGCCTTTGGCTAGGCCCGCAAGGAAGATCGGCTCGCCGATGGATTCACCGATCGGTAGACGCGGATTCAAAGATGATGCCGGATCCTGGAAGACGATTCCAGTATGTCGACGGATTGGGAAGAGTTCTTTTTGGGTCGCCTTTGTGATGTCTTTTCCGACAATTTCAAGCTTTCCAGCCTTTATTGGAAGCAAGCCGATTGCTGCACGACCAACCGTCGTCTTTCCAGAGCCTGACTCGCCGACAAGTCCGACAATCTCGCCTGGGAAGATCTCAAGTGAGAAATCCTTTACCGCTACGAACTCAGGAACACGACCACGCTTTGGATAAGCGATTGTTACGTTCTCCATTTTCATAACCGGTTGCTTGGCGGTATCTACTGCGGCGCGCTTCTTGCTTGTTCCCAGCTTTGGAACCGAGGCAAGTAGCGATTGGGTATATGGATGAGTTGGGCGATTGAAAATTTGATCTGCGCTGCCATGCTCGACAGTCAAACCATCCTTCATAACAAGGATCTCATCTGCCATATCTGCAACAACGCCCATATCGTGGGTGATGAGAAGGATTGCAGAATTCAACTTCTCACGAAGTCCGCGCATCAAATCGAGGATTTCGGCCTGGACAGTTACATCTAGAGCAGTTGTAGGTTCATCGGCTACCAAAAGACCTGGATCGCAGGCCAAGGATTGGGCGATCATCGCTCGCTGACGCTGTCCGCCAGAGAGTTGATGCGGATACTTATCGAAAGAGCCTTCTGGGTTTGGAATCTCAACAAGAGAGATCAATTCGATGGCACGGGCTCGCGCTTCCTTTGGACCCATATCAAAGTGATTGCGGAGAGTTTCGACGATCTGGAATCCAATCGTGTAAACCGGGTTTAGCGCCGTCATTGGCTCTTGGAAGATATATGCCACTTCCCGGCCACGGTATTTGCGCAGCTGAGCCTTGGGAAGGCCGATTATTTCTTGTCCTTTAACCTTCACGCTTCCGG
>CAZFQY010000004.1:0-40095 GCA_964521265.1 uncultured Clavibacter sp. | reverse complement strand
CAGAAGTCAGTGAGGCTAGAGTTTCCTCTATCTCTGGAGTGTGCTGATGAACTCCACCAAATTTGTATGAGGTCATCGAGTTCATGATCTCAGTTGCGCTTAAAGGGATCTTGCTGCTTCGTCCGGCTCCTGAAGTACCGCTTGCGGCCACGACGACGATGTCGCTGACATCGACCGATTTGGATTTCACAGCTGGTGCAATTGCTAAAGAGATAGCTGTTGCATAACATCCTGGATTAGCAACCCTCGTAGCCTCAGCAATCTTCAACCTTTGTCCCGGTAGTTCTGGTAATCCATAAACCCAAGTTCCCGCGTGCTCGCTTCCGTAATATTTCTTCCAACTCTGCGAGTCTCTCAATCTGAAATCTGCACCTAAGTCGACGATCTTCACGCTCTCATCAATCTGAGCCGCTAGCGCCGCAGATTCTCCATGCGGCAAAGCCATAAATACGAGATCGCATTTATTCAATAAAGAGCTATCGGTCTTTTCAAACTTCTGACCTGAGTAACTAGTCAGATGAGTGTGGACTGTGGTGATTTCCTCGTCGGCATTGGAGCCTGCTGCGATATAGGTGGGTTCAAAATAAGGATGGCCCGCCAATAACCTCAGGAGCTCGCCACCTGCATATCCGCTCGCACCAACTACCCCAACGCGCATCGGAGTAGAGTACCGACCATTGTATAATTATGCAATCCAGCGCATAATTATGCGTTAGCTACGGATTACGGCTTTGCAGCGCTTGGTAGCCGCTTCGCCGGCCATGGTGCGCAACTTCGATACCTCATCGTTCGTCAATGTCCGGTCTGGAGCTCGGAAAGTCAGAGTGAAGGCCAAGGAAATCTGATCCTCGCCATCCTTTTGGAATCTGTCGAATAGCTCGACGCTCTCGAGAAGTTCGCCAGCCCCCTCCCGGAGTGCAGCTGTTACATCGGCGGCCGCAACATCGGCAGGTACGAACATTGATATATCTTGAATTGCTGCTGGCATTGTGACTACGGGTTTTGCCGATACGGAACCCTGAATAGGAATCGCATCGACAACTAGCGCGAAGAAAATAGTTTGTTCGGGTAGTCCTAGAGCCTCTAAGACGCGCGGATGAATCTCTCCAGCATGGGCGACTGGCTTTCCCGCGACGATGAATTCAGCACATCTGCCAGGATGCCAAGGAGCTAGTTCGACGCCCTTGATCATAAAGTCTTCAGCAATGTTTCGGAGAAGTTCACCAGTGATTGCAACTGCATCCTCCCAAGAGGCGATACGACCCTTACCCCACCAACCCGAGAGCTCGATCTCGCCCGCAACAACTCCGCCGATGTGAAGCGACTGATAGGGGACGCTCTCGTAGATATTTTTGATCTGTGTAGCTGTTGGGCGTTTCGAGGTTGCAATGCCGGAAACTTTCTCCAACTTCTTGATATCGCGGAAAACCAGACCACTCTCGAAAAGAGCGACAGACTTAACTCCACGAGCTAAGTTTCTGGCGGCAGCCTCAAGCAACCCCGGAGAAAGATGAGTTCGCAGTAATGGGTTTTGATCAGAGATTGGGTTTGCAATTTTGAATGTCTTGGCACGATCTCCAGTGAAACCAAAGAGCTCCATCTGGGATTGATTAACAAAGGGGTAATTATGTACTTCGGTGAATCCCCGATTAGCGAGAGCCAGCGATAGGTATCGCCTACGTTGCTGCAACGGCGTAAGCCCAGTCTTGCCGGACTTTGGAATCTTTGAGGTCGGAACTCGCGATGGAATCCGCTCATATCCATAGAAGCGGGCAACTTCTTCTGCGAAATCGGATATGTGTGCCAAGTCGGTACGCCAACTCGGAGATGTGATCTTCCATTTCTTGCCTGATTTGGAGATCCTGCAGCCAATGGCGAGAAGAGCCTTCGTAATCTCTGCATTGGAGTATTCAGTTCCAATGAGTGCTGAAATTTGAGCCGGCGAGATAAGCGCTGTTAATGGTTTTGGCGCCGAGCCCTTAGCGGACGTGCCGTGATACTTGGCTCCAGCATGTTCAATTAGAAGAAGAGCTGCTCGAGCGGAAGCTAACTCAGCGAGTAATGGATCCACCCCTCGCTCAAATCTTCGCGATGCTTCTGAGGAGAGAATATGCCGTCGTGAATTACGAGCAACAGCTACGGGGTTGAAATGTGCGGCCTCCAAAGTAATTCTGGAAGTGTCTTCACCAACTTCGCTCTCGAGCCCACCCATAGTTCCAGCTAGGGCCAAAGGTTTCTTATCATCGGCAATAAGCAGGTCATCTTTAGATAGTTGGCGAAGTTGATTATCGAGGGTTTTCATAGACTTGAATTTCCCAGCCCTTTGTACCCGCAACTTGCCGATGATTTTCTCGGAGTCGAAAGCGTGCAGCGGTTGGCCAAGTTCCAACATGACGTAGTTAGTGACATCAACTGCAAATGAAATCGGGCGCATGCCAGCTTGTGTGAGTCTTCGCGCCATCCATGATGGAGTCTTGGCATTGGTGTCGACGCCACTGAGTGAGCGCAAGAAGATTAAATCGGCGCCACTCTTGTCCACAATCTCAGCTTGGGTGACTTTCCCCGTCTTTTTCTTCTTCTCCAGTTTGATCAATAGAGATTTTCGATCAATATCTTTGAACGGATACCCCAAAGCCATCGCCAACTCTCGAGCGGCTCCTCTGACAGACATTGCATAACCACGATCTGGATTTACAGCGATGTCAATTATCGGATCATCGGCACCGAGGACAGCTAGCGCGTCGCTGCCATTCTTCTCTTTGCCCTCTAGAACAATGATTCCATTGTGATCATCGCCCATACCTAGTTCTCGCGCCGAGCAGATCATTCCGTTGCTCAATCTTCCATAAGTCTCGCGAGCTGAAATCGCGAAGTTCCCTGGCAATACGGCTCCAGGAAGAGCTACAACAACCTGATCGCCTACTTTGAAGTTTGTGGCACCGCAAATCACATATCTAGTTGATTTCTCACCAAGATCTAGCCCGACATATCGGATGGGCTTCTTTAATCCGGTTAGCTCTTCGATCTCCAAAACCGTTCCAACCTTAAGCGGTCCCTTGATCGCCGCAGCTGGATTTAAGACATCTTCAACCTCAAAGCCAACCTTCACGAAGCCAGCAACCAACTTCTCAATATTCTTTGCAGCATTAAAGTTCTTCGGAAACGCTATGAATTCTGCGAGCCATGAGACGGGAAGTTTCATCTGCTACCCATCCCGAATTGACGTGAAAAGCGAAGGTCACCTTCAACGATGTCGTGCATATCCGTGATTCCGTTACGAACCATCAAAGTTCTTTCGAGGCCCATGCCGAAGGCAAAACCGGAATAGATGGAGGTGTCGATGCCACACACTTCAAGAACCTTTGGATTTACCATCCCGCATCCACCCCATTCGATCCAGCGACCGTTATAGAAAAAGTCGACTTCCGCGCTGGGTTCAGTGAACGGGAAGAACGAAGGCCGAATCCGAGTAGTCACATCTGGACCAAAAATACGAGCAGCGAATAAATCCAAAGTTCCCTTCAAGTCCGCCATCGTGATTCCCTTATCAATCACAAGTCCTTCGACTTGATTGAAAACAGGGGTATGCGTCGCATCCAATTCATCGGATCTATATGTTCGGCCTGGACAGATTACGTAAATAGGTGGTTCGTTCTCGAGCATTGTGCGAATCTGCACCGGTGATGTGTGGGTGCGAAGAACCAATCCTGAATCGATCGGTTCTATGAAAAATGTATCCTGCATGGTGCGAGCAGGGTGATCTTCCGGAATATTCAAGGCATCAAAATTGAGCCATCCCGATTCAAGTTCTGGGCCTTCAGCAACCTGGTATCCAAGTCCAACAAATAGATCCTCGATCTCAAAACGAAGCGAAGTCAAGGGGTGTAGCGCTCCCCTGTGCGTGCGCTGGGTAGGAAGAGTCACATCAACGCGCTCCTCGACTAAAGCTTTTGCATCACGTGCCAAAATCAATTCGCGCTCTTTGTCATCAAAAGCCTGGTTGATATCGGCTCGCGCAGTTCCAATCAACTTACCGGTTGCCGCACGTTGTTCGATGGGAACTTGGCCCAGGGTTTGATTCGCACGTGCAATCGGCGAGCGATCTCCAACATGAGCAATCTTTATCTCTTTTAGCTCATCCAGGTTGGTGGCCCCGTTAATAGCCGAAATCGCGTTCTCTTTAATCTCCGCGATTTGAGTGGGATCGATGCTTACAGGAGTCGACGACACCGGGGAATTCTACTTAAAGGTAGTTGGAATTGAGTGGCTATTTAGCAGCATTTGATACGGCATACATGACCACCGAGGCGGCGGCCGCGAGATTCAAGCTCTCAGTCTTTCCGGCCATAGGAATAGAAACTGCTTTGGCCTCGAGAATCGACTCTACCTCTATAGGTAGTCCGCGAGCTTCATTTCCAAAGATCCAGATTGAGGATCTGCCAATTGACTCTCGCGCAGCCTCGCTCAAAGTCATGGATCCATCGGCCTTTGTGGCGTAAAGCCCACTTGATGAAGACTTTGCAAAATCTTTGATCTCTTCTACTGCAACCTCATCCAAAACTTTGATCTGCCAGAAAGATCCCGCTGTGGAACGGATTACCTTTGGGCTAAAAATGTCTACAGAGCTATCGGAGAAAATCACGGCATCGAAACCAAATGCATCTGCGGTACGAATTATCGTTCCAGCATTTCCAGGATCTTGAATCTGCCAAAAATAGGCAAACTTCCCGTTCTTGATTTCTTTTAATTCAGCGAGATTTCTTTTCTTTCGCTTGGCAACGGCCAGAACTCCCTGGGGGGAGACTGTATCTGTCATCGCCTTCATGACCTGTGGCGAAACTTCCATTAAGTTGGGATGCGAGAAGGAGCCGAGGCGCTCTAATCCCTCCTGTGTGTAGAAGATAGTTTCAATCTCGGTCTCAGTCGATGCCAGCGCTGCTTTAATATTCTGAACGCTCTCGATTACGTATTGGCCACGTTCGCGGCGCTCTTTGACTCCCCTGGAACCCAAAAGAGCCCTCACCGCCTCTACGTGAGGCGAATGAAGGCTCGTAATCATCTACTGATTAGCTCGGGTTAGGAGACTTTCACATTCTTCTTAGCTACTTCGACCAAATTAGCAAAAGCTTTTGGATCGTTAGTAGCGAGATCTGATAGGACGCGACGATCGACTTCGATACCCGCGGCCTTTAGACCTTGGATGAAGCGATTGTAGGTAATACCGTTTTCGCGAGCTGCAGCGTTGATACGGGTTATCCAAAGTTGACGGAAATCGCCCTTCTTATCCTTGCGATCATTGAAGGCATAGATCATCGAGTGAGTGACTTGTTCTTTTGCCTTCGTGAAGAGTCGAGAACGCTGCCCGCGATAACCGCTGGCACGCTCTAGAACTGTACGGCGCTTCTTCGCCGCATGAACACCGCGTTTTACTCTAGCCATTGCACACCCCTTACTTCATTCCAAGCAGACGCTTGGCCGAGAACGTATTGCGGTCATTTGCAGTTGCATCCTTCGAGAGGCGACGAGTCAATCTTGATGACTTACGCTCGAGCAGGTGGCGCTTTCCAGCGCGCTCATGCATAACCTTCCCTGATCCGGTGACGCGGAAGGTCTTCTTCGCACCACTATGAGTCTTCATCTTTGGCATATGTAGCTCCTTTACTTCTGCTCGTTCTTAACAGCGGCTGCGCGTCTCTTTGCTTCGGCAACTGCCTCGCTCTTCTTCTTAAGAGGTCCTAGCACCATCGTCATGCTTCTTCCCTCTCGCTTTGGAGCGAATTCAACAAATCCCGTTCCTGCTACATCTTCTGCAAGACGTTGCAACAACCGGAAACCAATCTCAGGACGCGTCTGTTCGCGCCCTTTGAACTGAACAGTTACCTTCACCTTGTCCCCACCAAGAAGAAACTTCTCGATGTGATTCTTCTTCGTCTCGTAGTCGTGGTTCTCGATCTTTAGACCCATCCGTATCTCCTTCACCACGATGTGGGTCTGGTTCTGGCGGGCCTCCCTAGCTTTCTGGGCGATCTCGTACTTGTACTTTCCGAAATCCATGATTTTGCAGACTGGCGGTTGGGCATCTGGTGCGATCTCTACGAGATCAAACCCTGCTTCCTCGGCTAGACGAAGCGCTACATCGGTAGCAACTACTCCGACCTGCTCACCGCCTGCGCCGATCAATCTGACTTCAGGAACGCGAATACGATCGTTGATTCTTGGTTCTGTGGTGCTGATAACTCTTCCTTTCAAATACTCGAATTCGAAACTCGAATAGATTCAAGAGTCCGCGGATGCCGCATCAATGTAAACGGGCGATGAACCCCGTAAACCTTGACCATCTCACTAAATCGTGAGGTAGGTGGGAGCGGCTAGCTCCACTTCATCTCGGCAACCAGACCTCTGGGTCCAATTGCTGGTCCAAAGGCTACCGGGGTGAGGCGAGTCATCCAAATCGGGGTGCGGGTATTGAGCCTGGCATCTAGCGTTAGCGCATGAAGAAGCGCGGCGATGCTGAATTCCACAACATAACTGAGGCTCAATCAGCGCTCTCCGACGACATCCCCGGTCGCCAGCGGAGGTATTTCTACTCCATGATGATTCGAACACTCTGCTTCATTCTCGCTGTATTCACGCCAAGTCCATACCGTTGGTTCTTCCTCTTTGGCGCTATCACATTGCCATATATCTCAGTGATTGTCGCAAATGCCGGTCGTGAGACGATTAGAGGAGAGGCAAAACTGCTTCGTTCTCGTAATCGTGAGATTGGTAGATGAAACGAATAATTGGAGCATCACTCCTAGCAATAATCCTCGTAGCCCTATGTATTCAAGGTGCACGTTGGCAATTTGATCGTCACGAAGTACGTCACGCTAAGAACGAATTGATTCGTGCAAACATCGTAAAACCTGCCATAGGTGAAGCAGATCTAGTCGGCCTCCAAGCAGATGACGTGGCCTGGCGAACAATCAAGATCTCCGGAAGTTTTATGCCAGAAAGTGAGATTTTAATTCGCAATCGTTACCACGAGGGGCAGTACGGGTTCGGTGTAATTACTCTCTTCCAAAGCTCCTCAGGTAAGAAGTACTGGGTAGACCGAGGTTGGGTCATCGCAGGAAAGGACGCCCTAACTCCTCCGGATGTGAAACCAGTGAACACTGATGAAATCACGATTGAGGCGCGCGTGAGGGTCGAATCAATAGAGTCACAAATCTCCGGGACTGTCTTCGCGGTGCCTGGGAATGATGGTAAATCGCAACTTGCTAGATGGAACAATGAGCGGTCAATTCTCACTGAACCCTTCTACTTTGACCTAGTTAACGCGACAAAGAGTGAGTTCAATCCAGACGTTCCGGCTTCGCTTCCAGAGTTGAGCGATGGTCCGCATCTTGCCTACTCTGTGCAGTGGTGGCTCTTTGCTGGTCTAGTTCTCTTCGGCCTTTATTTAGTCATACGTGAAGAGCGAAAGGCTCAGACCGAAAAGCTCTGACGTTGATAAAGATCAGCATATAAGCCATTCAAAGCGAGAAGTTCCTCGTGGCGTCCACGTTCTTTTATCTCCCCTGACTCAATCACAAGAATTTGATCGGCTCTGCGAACTGTCGACAGTCGATGTGCAATCACGATGCTCGTTCGATCCTTTAACGCTGTTGCTAGCGCCTCCTGCACCAAAGCTTCATTCTCCGAGTCAAGATGCGCAGTCGCTTCATCGAGGATGACTATTCGCGGAGCCTTCAGAAGCAAGCGCGCTATCGCAAGCCTTTGTTTCTCTCCCCCAGATAATCGATGACCTCGCTCGCCAACAACGGTATCAAGACCGTTGGGTAGCGATTGCACCATCTCCCAAATCTGAGCTGCTCTACAAGCCTTTTCCATCTCACTCTCGGTCGCATCTGATTTTGCATAACGTAGATTGGCAGTTATCGAGTCATGGAACATATGGGCATCTTGAGTAACTACGCCGATCGAGTCCCGAAGTGATTCCAGTTTCAGATCGCGTATGTCATCGCCTCCAACTTTGATTGCGCCAGAAGTAACGTCATATAGTCGCGGAAGAAGTGAGCTGATTGTCGTCTTTCCAGCGCCAGAAGGGCCAACAAGTGCCGTAAGGGAACCCGCAGGAGCGTGAAAGGTTATGCCCTTGAGAATCTCACCGCTCTCTATCAACTCTGGTTTAGCTATCGACTCAAGAGATGCTAGAGAAATTTCCTCAGCTCTTGGATAAGCAAAATTCACCTCTTCAAAATCAACACTGAGTGGTCCAGATCGAACCTCTCGCGCAACATCTTTATCGCGCACCATCGGAACCAGGTCTAAGACCTCAAATACGCGCTCAAAGGAGACTAAAGCGGTCATGACATCGACGCGAACATTTGAGAGAGCGGTGAGCGGTCCGTAAAGTCGAACCAAGAGCGTGGTTATGGCAAGAAGCGTTCCCAGCGTTATCTCCTTGTTAATAGCAAGGTGTCCTCCAACTCCATAAGCAAAGGCTGTTGCTATAGAAGCGATTGAGGTTAGGGCTATGAAGAACATGCGCTGAAGAAGCGCTATCGAGACGCCTATATTTGCAACTTTCCGCGCCCTGGTTGAGAAATAATCTCTCTCACTCGATTGATCTCCATAAAGAGAGACTAAAAGCGCTCCGGAAACGTTAAAGCGCTCCGTCATGGTTGCTGACATCTCAGCATTGAGATTAAACGACTCTCGTGTCAACCCCTGAAGTTTTCGGCCCACCCACTTGGTGGGGAAAAGAAATAGCGGAAGAAGTGCCAATGCCAGCAAGGTGATTTTCCAGGAGAGGGTTAACAAGGCGCCCACTACGAGAATAAGAGTAAGGATATTGCTCACCAATCCAGCAAGCGTTGTTGTGAAAGCTTGTTGAGCCCCGATCACATCCGAGTTAATTCTTGAGATGAGGGCTCCGGTTTGTGTGCGCGTAAAGAATGCAATGGATTGGCGCTGCACGTGACTGAACACTTGGGTGCGTAAATCAAATATCAGATTCTCACCGATTCTTGCAGAGAACCATCTTCCAACCATCGAGAAGAGCGCATCTGCAATTGCAATTAAGCCGACAAGAAGAGCCAATCGAGTGACCAATCCTGGATTTCCAGGGATGACACCATCATCGATGAGTTGTTTTAGAAGAAGTGGAGAGGTGATAACCAAAATTGCATCTACGACTACGGTAAGCAGAAAGAAGATAAGTGCTGATCGGTAAGGCGCAGCATATGCAGCTATCCGCTTAACTGTTCCAGCCTTTAGGCGCTGATCCTTTACTGAAGAGTCTGCAGTAAGCGAGCGAAATGACATCCACATCGCATGTTGAGACATGGAAGTACCTTATGCTTTAGACGAGTAGAACTAGAAATCAAACAGTAAAACCGATGGCACGGAGTTGCTCTCTGCCATCATCAGTGATCTTGTTGGGACCCCAAGGTGGCATCCAGACCCAGTTGATCCGCACATCTGATACTAGATCTTGAAGAACGGAACGAGTCTGATCTTCAATCACATCTTGTAGCGGACATGCGGCTGAAGTTAGGGTCATATCAAGAACTGCGACATTTGATTCATCGACAGTAACGTCATAGATGAGCCCTAGGTCCACCACATTGATTCCTAGCTCTGGATCGATGACATCCTTCATCGCCTCAGTAATATCTGCGACCGCTGCCTTATCTGTCATCGCTAACCTCTCATCCATTCAATCTGTTTATCGCAAGCTATTTCTTGCTTGCTTGTTGGAGCGCATCCTTGAATGCCATCCAACCCAACAGGGCACATTTTACCCGTGCTGGGAACTTTGAGACTCCGGCAAAAGCAACTCCGTCTTGGAGATGCTCCTCGTTTCCACTATCCGCACCTTTGCTTTGGAGCATCGCCTGGAACTCATCGACCAGTGCTACCGCCTGGCTGGCAGACTTTCCGATCAAGAGATCTGACATAACCGATGTAGAGGCTTGCGAAATTGAACATCCAACTCCATCCCAACTCACTTTAGATACTAATTCGCCGTCCAGGTGAAGATTAAGGGTCACTTCATCGCCACAGCTGGTGTTTATGTGATGAACTTGAACATCAGGATTTGGGGCAAGCGACTTGTTTAGGGGCCTCTTATAGTGATCCAGAATTACCTCTTGATAGAGGGAGTCGAGTTCCATCTATCGCTCCAGAAAATACTTTCGCGCGCGTTCTACACCTTCGACAAGATCAGCTACATCTTGAGCATCGTTATATAGGTAGAACGAAGCTCTAGTCGTTGCTACAACTTTGAAACGACGCATCAACGGCCATGCGCAATGATGGCCAGTGCGAACCGCAATGCCATATTGATCCAAGGCTTGACCAAGATCATGTGGGTGAATGCCTTCAATAGCAAAAGAGATCACGCCGCCACGATTGTTCAAATCCTTGGGACCGATCACAGATAGCCCTTTAATCGAGCTAACGCCATCAAGAGCCAATTTAGTAAGTGACATTTCATGTTGATGTATAGCTTCGATCGTAAGCGCATCGATATAGTCGATGGCCGCTGCTAAGCCGATAGCTTGGGCCATGTTTGGTACTCCCGCCTCGAAACGCTTAGGAGCTGGGAGATACGTTGCACGCTCCATTGTGACAGTTTCGATCATAGAACCGCCCGTCAAGAAGGGCGGCATTTCATCTAATAGGTCGCCTCTCCCCCAGAGGATTCCGACACCAGTGGGACCAAGCATCTTATGTCCGGAAAAAGTTAGGAAATCAGCGCCTATAGCATGAACGTCAACTTTGAAATGTGGAACCGATTGACAGGCATCGATAAGAAATAGCGCACCTACTTCCCTAATTCGAGCAAGTACAGCTTTATGTTCGCCCGTGAAGTCATTGACTGTTCCCAAAACATTGGATTGATGGGTTAGCGCCACAATCTTGGTTTTTTCGTTAATCAGCGATTCGAGATCACTTAAATCCAATCTTCCTTCATCGGTCACCTTGAACCATTTCAACTCTGCTCCAGTTCGCGCAGCCAGTTCTTGCCAAGGAATCAGATTGGCATGGTGCTCCATCTCGGAGAGAACAATTCGATCTCCTTGCTTAAGGTGAAACTTCGACCCCGGCTTCGCATTGCCGAGTGAGTAAGCAACAAGATTTATGCTCTCTGTTGCTGACTTGGTGAATACGATCTCACGCTCGCTCTTAGCGTTAAGAAAACGTGCAACCCGGAGCCGCGCTCCTTCAAAGAGCTCTGTGGCCTCCTCAGCTAACTGATGGGCCCCTCTGTGGGCAGCAGCGTTATGCATCGCATAAAAATCACGCTCTGCGTCGAGAACAGAGTTAGGTTTTTGAGAGGTTGCAGCGCTATCCAAATAGACCAGACGATGTTCGCCACGAATCAAGCGCCCGAATATCGGGAAATCTGCCTTGATTCGCGCGACATCTAAAGGTCTCGTCATTGCTGCGATTAAGCCTTCACGTATTCGGCGTAACCCTTTTCTTCAAGGCGTTCGGCCAACTCAGGTCCACCCTCTTCAACGATCTTTCCACCAGCAAAGACATGGACGAAATCTGGCCTTATGTAGCGCAAGATTCTTGTGTAGTGGGTGATCAACATAATGCCGAGGTTCTGCTCTTGCTTCACTCGATTGACGCCCTCGGAAACAATACGAAGTGCATCTACATCAAGACCTGAGTCAGTCTCATCAAGAATGGCAATCTTGGGCTTTAGTAATTCCATCTGAAGGATCTCGTGGCGCTTTTTCTCTCCACCTGAGAAACCTTCGTTGACGCTACGTTCCGAGAAGGCTGGATCCATCGCAAGCTTGCTCATCGCATCTTTGACTTCGCCGACCCAAGTACGCACCTTTGGGGCTTCGCCACGAAGCGCAGTAGCGGCAGTACGGAGGAAGTTAGCAACAGATACTCCAGGAACTTCTACTGGATATTGCATCGCCAAGAACAAACCTGCCTTAGCTCTCTCATCTACGCCCATCTCTAGGACATCTTGACCATCAAGCGTCACAGAGCCGCCGGTAATCGTGTACTTCGGGTGGCCAGCGATGGAATATGCAAGCGTCGATTTTCCAGATCCATTTGGACCCATGATCGCGTGTACTTCACCGGAGTTAATCGTCAGATCGACGCCACGCAAGATCTCAGTCATTCCTGACTCAGTTTCAACTCCGACTTGGAGGCCCTTAATTACTAACTGTGACATTCTCGCTCCTAGCGTCCACGCTCAGAAATCGTGACAGTATCTCCGTCACGCTTTACCTCAAAAACTTCTAATGGCTCAGTTGCAGGTGGGGTAAGCGCCGCGCCAGTGCGTAAATCAAACTCAGCACCATGAAGCCAGCACTCGATTTTCTCTCCGGAAACTTCTCCTTCTGAGAGAGAGGCTTCGGCATGGCTGCAGATATCGGCGACTGCAAACACTTCTTCGTTGACTCGGACAACGCAGACATCTTTATCGCCAAGCGATACTTTGGCTGGTTTGCCCGATGCTAGCTCCGAGTATTTAATGGATGCAGTCATCACTCACCGACCTTTGCAAGTTGCGAATCGATCCGATTCATCAAGCGCTCTTCCACGCTCTCGATGCCGATCTTGTTCACAATCTCGCCAAAGAAACCGCGAATGACCAATCTACGTGCATCAGACATTGGGATTCCGCGAGACATCAGATAGAAGAGCTGTTCATCATCGAACCTACCTGTGGTGCTTGCGTGGCCCGCTCCAACAATCTGACCGGTTTCGATCTCCAGATTTGGAACCGAGTCAGCCCGCGCGCCATCAGTAAGGAGAAGGTTCTTGTTCAACTCGTAAGTATCAGTTCCTTCGGCATTGCCTCGAATGAAAACATCTCCGATCCAGACTGTTCGTGCTTCGGCTCCGGCCAGAATTCCCTTGTATGTCACTCGGGATTTTCCGTTTGGAATTCCATGTTCGACATGCACCCTGTGCTCAAGATGTTGTCCATCAGTTGCAAAATAGAGACCTAACAACTCGGCACTTCCACCCTGATCTGAATATTCGACCGTAGGCAGAAGTCGAACTAGAGATCCCCCGATTGTTATCGTGATTGAATTGAAAGATGCATCGCGACCAACGATCGCATGATGGCGACCGAGGTGAACAGAGTTCTCGTTCCACTCTTGTAGAGAAATAAAGGTGAGATTTGCTCCTGCTTCAACGCGAATCTCGATCTCCTCACCGATGGTGCCTCCGCCTTCGTTCTCAACTACGACGGTCGCCTTACTATGTGGCCCGGCAGTCACGACGGTGCGGGAGAATTCCTTCTCAGAACCGGCGGAGCGCTTAAGGAAAATCGGCTCACTTACAACAGCCTCTTTATCAATCTTTAGATGAGTCACCTTTGAAACTGTTGCGCGGACTCTCTGGATGATCGCATCTTCAGTCGATGACTTCGGGGGCAACTCGGATGCGGCCACGGTATCGATGCTAAATCCAGCGCGAACCGCTCCAACTAATGCGATGGAGATTCGATCTAGGACTGATGTAGCAGGATCATGCAATCCACCCAAGCGTTTGAGCGGCGTGAAGCGCCATGCTTCTTCGCGCCCAGTTGGGGTCAGGTAATTAGTGGGTAATCCGCTCATTATCCGACTGCACCTTCCATCTGAAGTTCGATGAGTCGATTCAATTCAAGGGCATACTCCATCGGCAATTCCCGAGCAATCGGTTCGATGAAACCGCGAACAATCATCGCCATCGCCTCATCTTCAGAGAGACCGCGAGACATCAGATAGAAGAGCTGGTCGTCGCTGATCTTCGAGACTGTGGCCTCATGGCCCATAGAGACATCATCTTCTCGAACATCTACATATGGATAGGTATCGGATCTGGAAATGGTGTCAACCAGAAGGGCGTCGCATTTAACCGTGCTCTTGGAGTGATGCGCTCCCTCTTGGATTTGGACCAAGCCTCTATAAGAGGTGCGGCCGCCACCTCGAGCAACTGATTTGGAGACAATTGTTGAGGATGTGTAAGGAGCTGCGTGGACCATCTTGGCGCCAGCATCTTGGTGTTGACCCTCACCGGCGAATGCGATCGAGAGAGTTTCTCCCTTGGAGTGAGGTCCCATCATGAATACCGCTGGGTATTTCATAGTCACCTTAGAGCCGATGTTTCCATCAATCCACTCCATAGTTGCGCCTTCTGCACATGTCGCACGTTTGGTCACCAAGTTGTAGACGTTGTTCGACCAATTTTGGATTGTCGTATACCGGACTCGTGCATTCTTCTTGACGATGATCTCGACGACAGCAGAGTGCAATGAATCAGATGAATAGATTGGTGCTGTGCAGCCTTCTACATAATGCACATAGGAACCCTCATCAGCGATTATCAGTGTTCGCTCAAATTGCCCCATATTCTCAGTGTTGATCCGGAAGTATGCCTGTAGCGGAATCTCCACATGAACGCCCTTCGGCACATAAATGAATGAGCCTCCCGACCAGACAGCAGTGTTGAGCGCTGCGAACTTATTGTCGCCGACAGGAATTACTGTTCCGAAATACTCTTTGAATAAATCTTCGTGCTCTTTCAAACCGGTGTCTGTGTCTAGGAATATAACTCCTTGTTGCTCTAGATCCTCACGGATAGAGTGATAAACAACCTCAGATTCATATTGAGCCGCAACGCCAGCAACGAGTCTCTGGCGCTCCGCATCCGGGATACCCAGCTTGTCGTATGTGTTTTTGATGTCCTCCGGCAACTCTTCCCATGACTTAGCCTGTTTCTCAGTTGAGCGGACAAAGTACTTGATGTTATCGAAATCGATTGTAGATAGATCGGATCCCCAAGCTGGCATGGGTTTCTTGTCAAAGAGCGAGAGACCCTTGAGTCGAAGCTCGAGCATCCATTCTGGCTCACTCTTCTTCGAAGAGATATCGCGAACGACTTCTTCGTTCAAGCCTCGCTTGCTCTGTGAACCCGCTACATCCTTATCGGCCCAGCCGTATTGATACTTGCCTAGGCCCTCTAGTTCGGGATGGGTTGTTTGGCTCATTTGCGTCGTATCCTCTCTTTTCGCTCTTCAGTGGACTTCTTACTTCTCTGGGACTTTATTGGTAGGCGATCTTTTCCTTGCTGTGCTAACTGCGGAATGAAAGTTGTGCAGACTCCATCACCATGCGCAATAGTGGCAAGACGCTGAACATGGGTTCCAAGGATTTGAGCAAAGGCCTTAGTCTCCTCTTCGCAGAGCTGTGGGAACTCCGCAGCTACGTGTGCGATTGGACAGTGGTGTTGGCATAATTCAACACCTATGCCATGTGCATGAGTGCTAGCCGCGTAGCCCTCTTTGGTGAGAAATTTCGCTAAACCGCGAGCTCTATCTTTTGAGGAAGCCACATCGCCTTCAGCTTTCTTCGAAATTTCGTCAGCTCTCTGTTTCGCAAAACCAGCGACTAGGTGATCTCCCCCTTGGGATGAGATAAAGCGAAGTGCAGAGACAGCGAGGTCATCGTAAGAATGTTCGAATTGCTCTCTGCCCTTATCGCTCATAATGAAGACTTTGGATGGCCGTCCGCGCATTCGAACGCTCCGAGAGTGCGGTTCGCGCTCTTCCAAGATTCCATCTTCGATCAGTGAATCCAGATGGCGTCGGATACCAGCTGGAGTCATCTTTAACCGCTCGGCCAGGGCTACCGCAGTAGATGGGCCAGACTCCAGGATTGCCCGGGCTACCTGGTCTCGAGTTCGCAGGTCCGGGTTGGCAAGGCTGGTTTTCACAACGTTATTGTTGCGTAATTCATCTCCCCCTGCCAATTGAAGAGGGGGCTCTTATCGGGCTCGAACCGTAGGCTCTGCCCCATGTTAAAGAGCGTTAAGTCCCTGAAACGACTCTCTTCTCTTATGGTCTTCACACAATCTGCGATTGTGATTACTGGGGCCTCGGTAAGAATTACTGGTTCGGGATTGGGATGCTCCACTTGGCCAGAATGTACGCCGGGCTCATTTACTCCCACTCCAGATCAACCAGAATCGCCACTCCACGCTTGGATTGAGTTTGGAAATCGCCTTCTCACGTTCGTGCTGCTGATTAATGCGATTCTTCTCTTCATATCTATCTTGCGAAATCGGAGAAGAGAGCTTCGTCTTTTGGGGCTAGTTCAGATCCTGGGCATTCTTGCGCAGGGAGTTCTTGGTGGGATCACGGTACTTACCGGCCTTCATCCCGCAACCGTTGCGGCTCACTTCCTACTTTCAATCATTCTTATTGCAGCAGCCCTCTCTTTACGTCAGCGAGCGCATGGAAAGACTCCAACAGAGATTGTGTTGAATCGTTTGACCCGTCGACTTGCGAGGATAACTCTAGTTCTGACGGGACTTGTTATTTTTGCCGGCACGATTGTCACTGGAAGCGGGCCCCATGCCGGTGATGAAATTGCAGAGAGATTCGATCTAGATCCAAGAATGATGTCCTGGATTCACGCTGACCTAGTGATCGCTCTAATTGGGGTGACGATTGCTCTTTTGATAGCAACCCACTTTGCCGAGCCTGAGGAAACTAAATCCACCTGGGGAGTCAGCGCTCGCAACTTTCTACTGGTCTGCCTGGCTCAAGGTCTAATTGGCTACACCCAATACTTCACTGGGCTGCCCGAATTGCTAGTAGGTTTCCATATTCTTGGCTCAGTTCTAGTGTGGCTAAGCATCTGGAACCTGACCATTAAAGGTAATGTGCTGACCCGGTCATGAGATACCCAGAACGCCAAAATTGGACCGAGCTTGATGATCGGTCGGTAGCAGTCGCTCGCGCGCTAGCTATGGATGCAGTCCAGAGAGTCGGAAATGGCCACCCCGGTACTGCAATGTCATTGGCCCCCGTTGCCTACACCCTCTTTCAGAGGTTCCTCCGCCATGATCCAAGTGATCCTAATTGGATTGGGCGAGATCGATTCATTCTCTCTTGCGGCCACTCCTCTCTGACTTTATACATACAACTTTTCTTCAGTGGTTATGGCCTTAGCCTCGATGACCTCAAATCCTTTAGAACTTGGGGATCGCTAACGCCGGGACATCCTGAATACGGCCATACCCTTGGAGTTGAAACAACCACGGGGCCACTTGGTCAAGGAGTAGCAAACGCAGTTGGTATGGCCATGGCCGCGCGCTATAAGAGAGGTTTATTTGATCCTAACGCCGCAATTGGCGAGAGCGCCTTCGATCACAACATCTGGGTAATCTGTAGCGACGGCGATCTTCAAGAGGGAGTGAGTGCAGAGGCCTCATCGCTGGCGGGAACGCAAGAACTAGGCGCCCTAAAAGTCATTTATGACGATAATCGAATTTCGATTGATGGCGATACGCACCATACTTTCACTGAAGATGTAAGCGCACGCTATCGTTCATACGGTTGGAACGTCTTAGAGGTATCAGCAAAGTCCAATGGAGACGTTGATCGGGATGCTCTTGAAAAGGCTATGGAAAAAGCTTTACAAGAGAAAGTTCGACCCACATTGATTCGACTTAAGACAGTTATCGCTTGGCCCGCACCAAATGCCCGAAATACCGCTAAGTCCCATGGCTCTGCGCTCGGCAAGGATGAAGTTGCCGCAACCAAGGTGGAGTTAGGAATACCTCAAGAGGACTTCTATTTCCCGGTTGAGGTTGAAAGCCATTTAAAGATGTTATCTGCGCGCAGCAATTCGCTCCGCAAAGATTGGGATGCTGATTTTGAAGAGTGGAAGAGAACCAATCCCTCACGAGTCGAGCTACTTAATCGATTTGAATCTGGTCAGTTGCCCAAAGGATGGGATGAGACGCTACCTGTATTTTCAAGCGATAAAGAAGTTGCGACTAGAAAAGCGTCGGGAGAATTAATAAATCACTTTGCAAAAACCATGCCTGAGTTATTTGGCGGCTCTGCTGATTTAGCCGAGAGCAACAACACGATGATAGATGGCGGTGGAGCTTTCCTGCCTGCCACATCACAGCTCAAAGGCGCATCTCCTTATGGAAGAAATATCTTCTTTGGAATCCGCGAGCATGCGATGGGTGCAATCCTCAATGGCATGGCCTTGCATGGTGGGCTGAGACCATACGCTGGGACCTTCTTGGTCTTTAGTGATTACATGAGAGGCGCGGTAAGACTCTCGGCATTAATGAACCTTCCCGTTACATATGTATGGACCCACGATTCAATTGGCCTGGGTGAAGATGGTCCTACTCACCAGCCGATTGAGCACATAGCTGCACTGAGGGCGATACCGAATCTCGACGTAATTAGACCTGCCGATGCAAATGAGGTTTCAATTGCCTGGAGAGAGATATTGCGTCGAAAAAATCCAACGGGACTCTTGCTATCTCGGCAGAATCTGCCCGTCCTTGATCGAACTCGCTTTAATAGCGCTGAAGGTGTGGCGAGAGGTGCATACGCGCTAAATAACGAGAGCGATCCTGATGTAATTATCATTGCAACCGGCTCAGAAGTCGCACTTGCAGTCTCTGCTCTTGAAAGACTTAAGTCCGATGGATTCAAAGTGCGCGTTGTTAGTGCGCCTTGTCTTGAATGGTTTAGAGCGCAACCAGAATCCTACAAAGAAGCCCTTTTACCCGCTGAAGTTAGAGCACGTGTAAGCATCGAGGCTGGCATTGCACAAGGGTGGCGTGACCTAATAGGTGACGCCGGTGAGGCAATTTCTATTGAACATTTTGGCGCCTCGGCATCTCACACTACTCTCTTCAAAGAATTCGGTTTCACCGTGGAACGAGTTGTTGAGGCTGCTCGGGCGAGTGTGAAGCGAGTTCGCTAATGTCGCTAGAGAAAATCTCAAAGTCGGGTGTCTCGGTCTGGCTAGATGACCTTTCTCGTGAGCGGATGATTAAGGGCGGCAAATCTAGTTATCTACCCGACCTGATTGAAAGAGATTTCGTCGTAGGAGTGACTACCAATCCAGCGATTTTTTCGGCTGCAATTGCAAATTCTGATCTCTACAAAGCAGATGTCGCCTCTCTCCACAGAAAGGGTCTTGGCTCTGAAGGCATCATCACCGAACTCACCACCTCTGATGTTAAGCAGGCTTGCAAACTATTTCTTCCCACTTTTGATCGCACATCAGGCGTAGACGGTCGAGTTAGTATCGAGGTTGATCCACGTCTCGCTCGGGATACTGCGGGAACAGTCGAACAGGCCAAGCAATTGTGGGAGATTGTCGGAGCTGAAAATGTTCTTATCAAGGTTCCTGCAACCGTCGAAGGATTACCTGCCATCCGCACCCTCACCGCTGAGGGCATCAGCATCAACGTGACCATCATCTTCTCAGTCTCCCGCTATGAAGCAGTGCTCGAGGCATTTATCGCTGGATTAGAAGATCGACTCACAAGAGGTCTTGCCATAAACACAATTCACTCTGTCGCTTCCTTCTTCATCAGCAGGGTTGATACTGAGATCGACTCCAGAATCAAGGGAACGGAACATCAATCGCTTTGCGGTCAAGCCGCACTCGCAAATGCGCGTCTTGCATATGAACACTTCTTGAGAATCGAATCTAGTGAGCGATGGCAGAAGATTGCTCGCTCTGGTGGAAATATCCAACGTCCGCTATGGGCATCAACTGGAGTTAAGGACCCCAATTACGAGTCCACCATGTATGTGCTAGAGCTTGTTGCGGATAAAACTGTGAACACCATGCCAGAATCAACGCTGGTTGCGGTTAGATCTAGTGAGAAATTCTCAGGCGACACCATAACCGGAAGTTTCGATGATTCACGGAAAGTCTTGAGTACCCTCTCTGAAATTGGAATCAATATGGAGCAAGTCGCAGAAAAGTTAGAGAGTGAAGGAATTGATAAATTCATAAAGCCCTGGATGGAACTGATAGGCGTGGTCGAAAAGGCTAAGGCGTGATTGAGCTCTACGGCGTCCGTGATCGAAATTCGAATTGGGAGCGCTTAAACGAAATTACCCCGAGGCTAGCAAAGAAAGATTCTTCTCTCTGGGGAGTTGCTGCCCAGGCGGAGGCCTCTGTGAGGCTTGATTGGGTTGATTTGCCGGATACCTCTCGTGAGCTGTTACCCATTCTTGATGCACTTTCGGCATGGTCTCGCGAAATAGGTCATTCGACTTTCATTCTATGTGGAATGGGTGGATCCTCTCTCGCTCCAGAAGTTATTGCAGCGCACTATAAAAAACCTTTGGTCATACTTGACTCCACACAGCCAGATCAAGTTCATGACGCGCTCAATTCGGATCTCGCTAAGAGCTGCATCATCGTGGCTTCTAAATCAGGCAGCACAATCGAAACTGCATCTCAAAAAGCATTATTTCAAAATGCATTAAAGGAAGCGGGCCTAGATCCAAGAAACCACCTCGTAGTTGTGACAGACCCAGATAGCCCTCTTTACAACTCAGCGATAGAGGATGGGCTCAAAGTAGTTACAGCCAATCCAAAGGTTGGCGGGAGGTTCAGCGCTTTAAGCGCATTTGGCCTTGTCCCTGCGGCGCTAATTGGAATTGATGTATCAGTAATTCTGGATGATGCCTTCGACGCTGCTCAGTCTTTTACGAAGCCCGACTCCTCGGTTGTAGCTTTTGCCTCACTCCTATCTCAGCCTGAGTTCGCCTTTGCTAAGTTCTATGACAGAGACTCTTCGATGCCGGGAATAGCTGACTGGATAGAACAATTGGTAGCCGAGTCGACCGGTAAAGATGGCCGTGGGGTTCTTCCTGTCGTCCTCAATGAACTTCCAGATTCCAAAATTAATGTAATCACCTTCAATTCTGGAGATCCGCTTGCTGTAGTAGGGCCACTCGGTGCTCAATTCATCTTTTGGGAGTGGGTGACTGCGCTTCTCTGCTATCTCCTAGAGGTCGACCCCTTCAATCAGCCAAATGTCGCTGAATCGAAGGAACGCACAGGAAAGATTCTTGCCAACTGGAGAGATGACCTTGCAAATCCCGTTTACCAAGATGAAAAACTAGAGATCTACGCATCAAAAAAGCTTGATTCGATAGAGAGTTATCTGGGCGAAATGGGCTCTGGGAAGTATCTCTCGATCATGGCTTACCTAAATCGTAATTCAGCAGAAGCGATCATTGGCTTGAGAGATACTCTTGAAAAAACTCTGGGTATTCCAACTACCTTTGGTTGGGGCCCAAGATTCCTTCACTCCACTGGACAGTTTCACAAAGGTGGACCACTAGTTGGATCCTTCATCCAGATAACAAGATCCTCGGATCTTGAGATTCCAATTCCTGGCAGTGGCTATGGTTTTGAAAGATTAGTTCTAGCTCAAGCCCTAGGTGACTTTGAAGCGCTAGCGGTGAGGGACCTGCCTGTTATAAGAATTCACCTCAAGGATGAAAGTGCAGGAATAACTCTGCTCTTGCAGACTGCAAGCAAACTGACCCCGAAAATATAGGTCTAGAGTAAAACTACTTAGGCTTACTCTTCCTCTTCAGCGCGAAGCTTCTTGAGTGCTGCTTCGAGAATCTTCTTTGCCTCAGCTTCAGTCCTGCGTTCCTTAACATATGCAAGGTGAGTCTTGTAAGGCTCATTTTTCATCGGAGAAGGAGGATTATTTTTGTCGCGACCAGCTGGGAATCCACAGCGCGGGCAATCCCATTCTTCGGGGATGGCGACAGTTCCGTCATCGGCAAATGAAGGCTTCGTCTCGTGGCCGTTTAGGCACCAGTAAGAGATTCGAAAGCGGGCAATCGCTTCGCCACGCTCAGCCTCGCCCATGGGGCCAGCACCAACACGGGAACCTCTGATTGCGCTACCACCAGCCATTTTCTCTCCTTAACTTTCTTTAAAATTAAAAACTACTATTTAAGAACTAAACCTAGAGCGATTACAGAGGCAAACCAGAGGCCACCGACCACGATGGTTATCCGATCTAGATTCTTTTCAACTACGGAAGAACCTCCGTATGTGGAAGAAAGACCACCGCCAAATAGATCTGAGAGGCCACTGCCCTTGCCCTTATGAAGCAAGACTAGGACGATCATGAGGATGCTTGTGATCACAAGAAGGATCGAGAGCGCCAGTGCCACTTAATTTCTCCTGCCTTAATATCTAGATGAAGCCTGAATATTACCTTGTCTTAGGGTTGCTGAGCGTTACAAAGGGCTGAGTAGGCCTCAGATGACCCTATGAAATTTACAGATTCGTGCGAATTCCTCCGGGTCGAGGCTCGCTCCGCCTACAAGGGCCCCATCGACATCAACCTGTCTCATTATGTCAACGATATTCGCAGATTTAACCGATCCACCATAAAGAATCCTCGCATTATCGGCAATCTCATCGTTGGCAATCTTCTTCAACTCACTCCGTATTGCGCTACAAACCTCTTGAGCATCTTCTGGTGTAGCAGTCTTGCCAGTACCGATGGCCCAGACGGGCTCATATGCGAAGACGATCTTCTTTAACTCCGGTTTGTGCAAGCCCTTGAGGCCAGCCCGTAATTGACTTAGAACATGTTCTACATGGTTACCGGACTCTCGTATAGGGAGCTCTTCACCAATACAGAAGATTGGGACCATCTCATTATCAAGGACTGCTCGAATCTTGCGATTTACTAACTCATCGCTCTCGCCATGAATCGCGCGTCGCTCCGAGTGTCCGACGATTACGAAAGTGCAATCCAATTTCTTAAGCATTGAGCCAGAGATATCGCCAGTGAATGCGCCGGACTTCTCTGGAGATATGTCCTGCGCACCATAAGAGATTCTTAGTCGATCTCCATCTACTAAAGTCTGTACCGATCGGATATCGGTGAAGGGCGGCATGATTGCGACATCAACCGCTTCAAAATCCCGATCCTCAAGTGAGTATGCAAGCTTCTGCGTGACCGCAATAGCCTCAAGATGATTAAGATTCATCTTCCAATTTCCAGCAATCAATGGGCGTCTACTCATGGCGCCATCCTCTCACGCAAGTTATCACTCTACTTATTATCACTCTATTTCTCGCTCTACTTATCACTCTAGAGCCTTTAACCCTGGTAACTCCTTGCCCTCCAAATACTCAAGAGAGGCGCCTCCCCCGGTCGATATATATCCGAAGTCGCTATCCGAGAAACCTAAGGCGCGTACTGCTGCGGCAGAATCACCGCCACCGACTACTGATAGGCCATCAACTTTGCAGAGCGCTTCGGCGACAGCTCTAGTTCCCCCTGCAAAATTCGAGAATTCGAAGACGCCCATTGGTCCGTTCCAGAAGACTGTCTTACAACGTTTTATAGCTGATGCAAATTGAGCGGAACTCTCAGGTCCGATGTCCAATCCCATCTGGTCAGATGGGATTGCATCAACAGATACCACAGTTGGGTTTTCATCTGCGAACTTAGGAGCAACAATCACATCAGTTGGGAGATGAAGCTCGATCTCACGTTCTTTTGCTCTCTTTAGAATGGCCTTCACGGTATCGATTGATTCGGCCTCGAACAGCGATGTTCCAATTTGGTAGCCCTGCGCTGCTAGGAATGTAAAAACCATTCCACCGCCGATTGCTAGGACATCCACCTTCTCGATCAGGTTGGTGATTACCCCGATCTTGTCCGATACCTTCGCTCCCCCAAGCACTACGCCGTAGGGGCGACTTGGGTTCTCGGTTAGTTTACGAAGCACCTCTACTTCTGCGTTCACTAAAATCCCGGCAGCGTGCGGCAAGAGTTTCGCTAACTCGTAGACCGATGCATGCTTCCGGTGAACAGCCCCAAACCCATCACCCACGTAGAAATCCGCAAAGCTTGCTAACTTCTTCGCTAACTCGAGACGCTCTTCATCCAATTTGGAAGTCTCAGAACTTTCGTAGCGTATATTCTCAAGAAGGACCACTCCTCCCGGAGCAAGGGATTCGACAGCGCTCTTCGCCGAATCTCCTACAACATCACCTGCAAATATGACATCACGGCCCAATAACTCTCTTAGTCGAATTGCAACTGGGGCAAGAGATAACTCTGGCTTTCGTTCGCCCTTAGGTCGACCTAAGTGTGCGCAGATAATTAGAGATGAACCCGCGTTAAGAAGATGGTTAATTGTTGGAAGTGAGGCCCGGATCCTGCCATCGTCAGCAATAACTCGATTGCCAGACCCGTCATCTTTTAAGGGCACATTCAAATCACAGCGTAAGAAAACCTTCTTACCCGCGTATGAAAGTGAATCTAGAGCCTTAACCACTACGTGTTCGCTCGCTAAATATGACTAGAGGCTCTTGCCGATGAATGACATCAAATCAACGAGGCGATTTGAATAACCCCACTCATTGTCATACCAAGAAGCAACTTTTGCTTGATTGCCGATTACCTTTGTGATTCCTGCATCAAAGATACTCGAGTGCGGATCAGTAACGATGTCGGTTGAAACAATCGGGTCTTCCGTGTAGCGCAGAATCCCCTTCAGCGGTCCCTCGGCTGCTTTCTTCATCGCTGCATTGATCTCCGCAGCACTGGTCTCCTTTGAAAGCTCGACAGTCAAATCTGTGATTGAACCAGTTGGGACTGGAACGCGAAGCGCATAACCATCAAGTTTGCCCTTTAGTTCTGGCAAGACGAGTCCGATTGCCTTAGCCGCTCCCGTTGAGGTCGGAATGATGTTTGTAGCCGCTGCTCGGGCGCGGCGAAGGTCTTTATGAGGGAAGTCGAGAATGACTTGATCGTTGGTATAGGCGTGCACGGTGGTCATGAAACCTCTAACAATTCCGAAGTTCTCATGAAGCACCTTCGCCATTGGGGCGAGGCAATTTGTTGTACATGAAGCATTCGAGATGATGTTGTGCTTCGCAGGATCGTAGGCTGAATCATTGACACCTAGAACTAGAGTCACATCCTCATCAGTAGCTGGAGCAGAGATAACGACCTTCTTCGCTCCGCCAACTAGATGTTTACCTGCATCTTTAGCAGATGTAAAACGACCGGTCGATTCAATGACTATCTCAGCCCCAACAGATCCCCAAGGCAGAGCAGCTGGGTCTTTCTCTGCAAATACTCGAATCTTCTTACCGCCAATTGTTAGGGAATTATCGTCAAAAGTGACTTCTTGATTCAATCTTCCGAGAATTGAGTCGTATTTGATCAAATGTGCGAGAGTATCGATGCTAGTCAGGTCATTTACTGCAACTATCTCAATCGGAGCATTTGATGCGAGAGCTGCGCGAAGAAAATTACGGCCAATTCGACCGAAACCGTTGATACCTACTTTGACCATGATTACACCCTTTACAAAAATTACGAAAGATTATGTGCCACGACCTTGTGGACCTGGCGGAAGTCTATCAGTGGGAGTTAATTGAGCAGATCAGGCGAGAGCCCCGCCTCTGTATCTGGGATACCTAATTCAGCGGCCCGTTTATCCGCCATCGCTAAGAGTCTTCGGATCCGTCCAGCAATAGCATCTTTTGTCATCGGAGGCGAAGCTAGTGAACCCAACTCTTCCAAACTAGCTTGACCGTGATTTATACGCAGCTCCCCAGCATCGCGAAGATGCTTCGGAATTTCATCGCCGAGAATCTCCAGCGCCCGCTGCACTCGAGCAGAAGCAGCAACAGCAGCACGCGCTGAACGTCTTAGATTTGCATCATCAAAATTCGCGAGTCGGTTTGCAGTCGCTCGAACCTCTCTACGCATTCTCCGCTCTTCCCAAGCCAAGACACTTTCATGGGCGCCTAACCGCGTTAGTAATACGCCAATCGCATCGCCATCTCTGATTACAACACGATCTACCCCACGCACCTCTCGCGCTTTCGCTGTTATGCCAAGGCGACGCGCAGCTCCCACTAGCGCAAGTGCAGCTTCGGGTCCGGGACAAGTAATTTCCAGCGCGGATGATCTGCCTGGCTCCGTCAAAGATCCATGAGCAAGGAAAGCGCCACGCCAAGCCGCTTCAGCATCGCAGACGCCAGCAGAAACAACTTGTGGAGGAAGGCCCCTAACCGGCCGACCATTCGAATCGACCAATCCAGTTTGGCGAGCTAGCGCATCTCCATCCTTAATTACTCGAACAAGATAGCGACTTCCTTTACGCAAACCGCCTGCACTGATAACGGCGAGATCAGATTCGTGGCCATAGATATCAGCAATATCTTTGCGGACCCTTCGAGCAGCTTGCGCTGTATCGAGTTCAATCTCGACCATGATCTTCCCAGAAGTTATGTGTAAACCTCCTGCAAAGCGGAGAATCGCAGATACCTCAGCCTTGCGGCAACACGGCTTAGATATGGATAGTCGACTTAATTCGTCTTTGACTGATGAGGTCATAGCCATGAGCGTTATCTAAGCATCTCCCCCGCAAAAATGTTGCGGAAAACAGAAACTAATTTCTTTGGATCATGATGATTACTGCCTGGCGAAGTTGCGAGATCGGCCACAATCATGCGGCCCCCCATCTCTTTGACAATCGCCTCAAGAGCTCGACTCATCTCCATATTGGTCATTATTGATTGATCAACCACGGCAAGATCGCACCCTAACGCTGGTGCAAATCTACGGATGAGTCTTAGGTGTTCCGCAGGGGTGCTGCCAGCGAATTCATCTCCTGTGGCACTTGGATTTGCATCGAGGTTTAAGAAGATGATCTTCCTCGCCTTCGAACTTACTATTCCTTCAAGCTGTTCTTTCAGAAGAAGATGAGGCAAGACGCTTGAGAACCACGAGCCTGGACCAAAGGTCAGCCAATCTGCATTGGCTATAGAAGTTAATCCCTCTTGTGTTGCCTTTGCATCGGGTGGAATCAAGGCAAGGTTCTCGAGGGAGCCCTTACCAACTGCAACTTCTTTCTGTCCCCTGATTACTTGAGTTCCCTGCCAATTCTTAAACGTGCCCTCTATATCCAAGGGAGTAAGCGACATAGGAAGGACTCGCCCGACAACTTTCAATAATGCGCCAACTCGATCTAACCCTTGTATTGGATCTCCATCTCTATCCCATAGCGCAGCGAGAAGGAGGTTACCTACAGCATGTCCATTTAGATCGCCCTCTGAAGTGAAGCGATATTGCATCAAGTCTGCCCAGTTTCTTCCCCACTCGTCGTCGGCACATAGAGCAGCCAACGCCATCCTCAAATCACCAGGCGGTAGCGCTTTGAACTCAGCGCGTAATCTGCCACTCGAGCCACCATTGTCCGCAACGGTAACGATTGCCGTTATTTCGGGAGTTATCTGGCGCAGCGCGCTCAGCATGGCTGCCAGACCATGTCCTCCTCCGAAAGAAACTACCTTCAACGCTCTCTACCTAAGTCACGATGAATTGCATGAGCAGAGACAGACGCATCCTTAGAAATCTCCAAGCCATTTAGACGCTTTGCCAGTTCTTCTGCGATAGCAACGCTTCGATGCTTCCCGCCAGTACAGCCAATTGCCAAGGTGAGGAATTTCTTCCCCTCATGAAGATATCCACGAGCGATGCTGTCGAAGAGCGCAACATATCTCTCCAAGAACTCCGGGACAGCATTGGCATTAAGAACTGCTTCGCTGACTTCTTTATCAAGTCCATTCTTAGGTCTCAACTCTGGTTGCCAATGTGGATTTGGTATGAAGCGGCAATCCATAACTAAATCAGCATCTGCTGGAATTCCGAATTTATACCCAAACGAGAGAACATTTACTTTAAGGGCAGCGAGCGAGCCACTCTGAAACAACTCTTTAATCTTCCGCTCCAACTGGTGGATGTTAAGTTGTGAGGTATCGACTACTAGATCCGCTCCTTGCCTCAACTCGCGTAGCTTCTCCCGCTCCCGTTCGATCCCATCGACAATTCGATCGTTTCCTTGAAGCGGGTGGGGTCTCCTTGATGACTCGAAGCGCGTTATTAACACTTCATCCGCAGCGTCGACGAAGATGATCTTCCTAGAAACTCCTCTTTCGACCAACTCAGCGAGGGAGCGATTTAGGTCATCAAAGAATTGGCGGCCACGAACGTCAATTACTACTGCTATCGAGTCAGATGTCCTCTCGGTCATATCCAATACCGAGGCGAGTAAAGAAGGCGGCAGGTTGTCGATTACATACCAACCTGAATCTTCCATGGAGTGGGCAACCGTTGATCGGCCAGCTCCGCTCATGCCAGTTATTACTACTACCTCTCGGGCCATGACTCCATCATGCTATCCATGTCAAGGACGCTCGACGATCTCCCCGGTTTGAGCATCAATCTCAATATCGCTACCAAGAGCATGTAAACGCTCCCTAATTATCGATGCAGTCTTCTCGCCTATCCCAGGCACGGAGGCTATTTCTTCCAACTCAGCCTTTCGAAGCGCAGCTACAGAGCCGAACGAATCAAGCAGTGCATTTCTTCGAACCTCCCCAAGACCGGGTATCTCATCCAATAAAGATTCCAGCATCAATCTAGATCTCTTAGATCGATGGAATGTGAGTGCAAACCGGTGGGCTTCGTCACGAACACGCTGCACTAGGTAAAGCGCTTCGCTATTTCTCGGAAGTATCACGGGGTAAGAGCGATTTGGAAACCAGATCTCCTCAAGGCGCTTCGCTAGACCGACTAGCGCGACATCAGTTATCCCTAATTCCGCGAGAGCGAGGGCTGCAGCATTAACCTGTCCACGGCCTCCATCGACAATAACGAGTTGGGGTGGATAGGCGAAACGACGCTTCTTGCCACCATGTATCTCAATCTCCTCAAGATCTAGATCCTTCTCCTCTAGATAACGTTTAAATCTTCTTGTAATCACATGATGCATCGCTCGAGTGTCATCAAATTTCTCGCGATCATCGATTCCAAATCTTCGATAATCACTCTTCTTTGGTTGGCCATCCTCGAAAACCACCATCGATGCGACAACTGAGGTACCTTGAATATTTGAGATATCAAAGCATTCAATTCTTAAAGGCAACTCATCTAATTCGAGCGCAGTAGCCAAATCCTCCAGGGTTCTGCCAGATACTCCGGCATCGCTAGCGCGTTTACTGAGGAATTGGACCAGGGCATGATGTGCATTCCGTTTGACGGTATCGAGAATCTCAACTTTTTCGCCCCGTTGAGGCGTGGCAATAGATGTCTTTCTATTCGCCCGCTGCGACAAAAGTTCCTCGAGTGAGGACCGTTCAACGATGTCAACATTTACGTAAACCTCCCCAGGCAGCTCGAACTCTCGATAGATAAGTTCAAGTGTTGCCTCTATCAATTCACTTTCTTCCGGCAGATTGGCACGATCCATGATCCAAGATCGTGATCCCACGATTCGACCATTCCTCACTCTAAAGATCGAAGCAGCTGAGTGGGTGATGTCATCATGTAAAGCGATAAAGTCAGCAGAGATCGAATCGGATATCGCGGCCTGATTGGACTCGTTTGCCAATTCCAGAGCCTTTATTCGATCTCGCAACTTTGCAGCTCTCTCGAATTGCTCAGCTTCTGCGGCCCGTTCCATCTCTTCCCTTAGCTTTGATTCGAGGTCATCTGAACCACGCTCCATAAATTCACTCAATTTTGAAATCAGATCCCTATGTTCTGAAGTGGAAATTCGACCAACGCAAGGCGCTGCGCACTTGCCTATATCTCCAAGAAGGCAGGGGCGCTTGCTTCTTACGGCTTGGTCGAAATTGCTCTTTGAACATGAACGAATTGGGAAGAGTTCGAGGATCAGATCAAAGGTAGCTCGAAGCGCCCATGCATGGGCATACGGACCAAAGTACCTGAGACCCTTCTGTTTTGCCCTACGGGTTATGAATAACCGTGGGAACTCCTCATTCATCGATATGGCTAAGTAAGGATATGACTTGTCATCCCGGAACTGGACATTGAATTGGGGATTTTCTTCCTTGATCCAAGTGAACTCAAGCTGTAGCGCTTCCACTTCGGAATCAACCACTGTCCAATCAACTCGGCTTGCAGCGTGCACCATTCGATTGGTCTTCTCTGGGAGGTTCTTTTGAAAATACGAGTTGAGTCGATTCTTCAAAGAGCGGGCTTTTCCTACATAGATGACCTTGCCTTGGCTATCAAAGAATCGATAGACGCCAGGTTCATCAGGCACACCGGTCGGTCTATAACTGTTTGGGTCAGTCATCTATTTAGCGCTTGGGCTTAGGTGAATCTGCTTTTGATGATGAAGGTTTCAGAACGTCGGAGAGGAATTTTCCGGTATAGCTGACTTTATTCTTCGCTACTTCTTCTGGCGTTCCAGCAGCCACGACAGTGCCTCCGCCGGAACCCCCCTCAGGACCAAGATCGATCACCCAATCTGCCGATTTGATTACATCCAGGTTATGTTCGATGACTATTACGGTATTGCCAGTGTCAACTAATCTCTGTAGAACTCCAAGTAATTTTCTTACATCCTCAAAGTGCAGACCCGTAGTTGGTTCATCAAGAACATAAATCGTCCGTCCGGTAGAACGACGCTGTAGTTCAGTTGCAAGCTTTACCCTCTGGGCTTCACCTCCAGAGAGTGTTGGAGCAGATTGCCCTAACCGCACATAGCCTAAGCCGACGTCACATAGCGTCTTTAGATATCTATGGATTGCGGGGATAGATTCAAAGAACTCGCTCGCTTTCTCGATTGGCATATCAAGTACTTCCGCGATGGTCTTGCCTTTGTAATGAACTTCGAGAGTCTCCCTGTTGTACCGAGCGCCATGGCAGACCTCACAAGGCACGTAAACATCTGGCAAGAAGTTCATTTCGATTGTGATGGTTCCATCACCTGCGCAGTTCTCGCACCTTCCGCCTTTTACATTGAAGGAGAATCGACCCTGCTGATATCCCCGAACCTTCGCCTCGCTTGTCTCTGCAAATAGAGCGCGGATCTTGTCGAATACCCCTGTATAGGTTGCAGGATTGGATCTAGGAGTCCTACCGATTGGTGATTGGTCGACATGAACAACTTTATCTAGATGATCAATGCCCGTTACTGTTCGATGACGTCCAGGTACTACTCGAGCGCCATTTAGCTTATTCGCCAAGACAGAGTAGAGGATGTCATTGACTAGAGTGGACTTACCAGAACCGCTAACGCCAGTCACTGAAACAAATAGCCCCAATGGGAATGTCACATCAATTGATTTGAGGTTATTTTCTTTCGCTTCTTTTACAACTAATGCTCGCTTGGGATCGACTTTCCGACGGTTCTTAGGAACCGCAATAGCGCTTCTGCCTGAAATGTAAGCCCCAGTTATCGATCGCTTTGACTCGATGAGGCTCGCAAGATCACCAGAGACGACTATCTCTCCCCCATGCTCCCCAGCGCCGGGTCCGATATCAACAATCCAGTCAGCGGTTCTAATAGTCTCTTCGTCATGCTCAACAACAATCAATGTATTTCCTAGATCACGCAAATGAGTCAGAGTGTCTATCAAACGTCGGTTATCTCGCTGATGCAGACCGATGCTTGGTTCATCTAAGACATAAAGGACTCCAACAAGCCCAGAACCGATCTGTGTAGCAAGGCGGATTCGTTGTGCTTCACCACCAGAAAGCGATGCGGCTGCGCGAGCTAATGTCAGATACTCAAGTCCTACATCGAGCAAGAAGCCAAGACGGGCGTTCACTTCTTTCATCACCCGTTCAGCAATCTTTGCTTCACGCGTGCCAAGCTTTATCTCTTTTAGGAAGCGGGCACATTCATCAATCGATAGTTCACATATCTCAGCGATATTTTTGCCACCGACTGTAACTGCAAGAACCTCTGGCTTTAATCGAGTTCCATTGCATACTGCGCATGGAGTTTCGCGCATATAAGCTTCATACTTCTCCCTGCTGTAATCGCTCTCAGTCTCCCCATGTCGTCTTTCGATGAAAGGAATTACCCCTTCAAACCCAGTTGAGTAGCTGCGAACCCGTCCATAGCGATTCTTGTACTTAACATGTACCTCGTATTCATATCCATTCAAGATCGCATCTTTAGCTTTATCAGAGAGCTTCCGCCAAGGCGTATCCATCGAAAACTTCACATCTTTCGCGAGCGCCTCTAAGAGATTATTGAAATACTCAGATGTCTGACCACCAGCCCACGGGGCAATGGCACCCTCGTTGATTGAAATTGAGTCATCGGGAATCACTAACTCTTCATCAACCTCTAATTTCGATCCGATACCTGTGCATTCGGGACATGCTCCGAACGGCGAGTTAAAGGAGAAGGAGCGTGGCTCGAGTTCTTGGAAAGAGATTCCGCAATCGTGACAGGCCAATAGCTCGCTATATGTCCGTTCGCGCTCCTCTTTAGCCTTTGCGTCCACGAATTCCAAAGTCACTAAACCGTTAGCCAGCCGAAGCGCTGTTTCGATGGAATCAGTGAGTCGTTGCTTAGATTCCGACTTAGCGGTCAAGCGATCAATCACAACTTCTATCGTGTGCTTCTCCTGCTTCTTTAACTTAGGTGGCTCACTCAATTGGATTGTTACTCCGTCTACACGTGCACGTGAGTAACCTTGCGCGAGAAGATCCTTGAAAAGATCCGCAAACTCTCCCTTACGAGAGCGGATCATGGGTGCAAGAACTTGAAATCTTGTCTCTGGAGGAAGGCTCAATATTTGATCGACGATATTTTGTGGCGTCTGTTTCGAAATAGGCTTACCGCACTTGGGACAGTGGGGTTTACCAGCTCTGGCAAAGAGTAGTCGCAGATAGTCATAGACTTCAGTGATAGTTCCTACGGTGGAGCGTGGATTTCGGTTAGTTGACTTCTGATCAATGGAGACTGCTGGAGAAAGTCCCTCGATGAAATCAACATCGGGTTTATCCATCTGACCCAGGAATTGTCGAGCATAGGCAGATAACGACTCTACGTATCTTCGTTGTCCCTCAGCGAATATGGTGTCGAATGCAAGAGATGACTTTCCGGAGCCAGATAGCCCAGTAAATACGATTAGCGAATTACGCGGAAGATCGAGTGAGACATTCTTGAGGTTATGTTCGCGAGCGCCTCTGACCACCAACCGATCCGCGCTCATTTGATCCCACCTTCATCCATACTTCTAAGTTCTCGCTTCAATTCTTTGATCTCATCTCGCAATCTCGCAGCTAATTCAAACTGCAGTTCAGCAGCGGCATTGCGCATCTGCTCGGTCAGAGATTCGATGAGGCCTAAGAGCTCAGCTCGAGGTAAGGCTACGAGCGACTTGGCATGAACGCCAACCGGAGTTTCGCTAACCCCTCGTCGTTTTCCGCTGATGAGATTTTCGGTGTCGGCGCTCTCACGCTCGATCAGATCAGTGATATCTGCGATCTTCTTACGAAGTGGTTGGGGGTCGATTCCCATAGCCTCGTTGTAGGCAATCTGCTTGGCTCTCCTTCGATTCGTCTCATCTATAGCGTTACTCATTGAATCCGTCAGATTGTCCGCATACATATGAACCTCACCGGATACATTGCGGGCTGCACGACCGATGGTCTGTATGAGTGAGCGAGTAGACCTTAGGAATCCCTCCTTATCCGCATCCAGGATCGAAACTAGCGATACCTCAGGTAGATCTAGACCCTCACGCAGCAAATTGATTCCCACGAGGACGTCGTATTCACCAAGGCGCAGTTCACGCAGGAGCTCAACTCTCCTTAAGGTGTCGACTTCCGAATGGAGATAGCGAACTCTGATTCCTGCATTGGCAAAGTAGTCAGTTAGATCCTCAGCCATCTTCTTCGTTAGAGTCGTAACTAGTACACGCTCATTGCGCTCAGCTCTCTTATTTATCTCGACTCGAAGATCGTCGATCTGATTCTTCGTGGGCTTGATGATTATCTTTGGATCGATAAGTCCAGTAGGTCTAATTACCTGCTCAACATATACTCCGCCCGCCTTTTCCAACTCATAAGGCCCTGGCGTTGCAGAGAGATAAACCTTTTGAGGCGTTCGCTCAAGGAATTCATCGAAGGTAAGTGGTCGATTATCCATAGCGCTTGGCAATCTGAAGCCATGCTCCACCAGAGTTCGCTTTCGCGAGGCATCACCTTCAAACATCGCTCCAATCTGTGGCACCGTTATATGCGATTCATCAATCACGCATAGAAAATCTTCTGGGAAGTAATCAAGAAGACAGTTAGGAGCTGAACCCGGGGCTCGGCCGTCGATATGTCTAGAGTAGTTCTCAATGCCAGAACAGAATCCGAGCTGTTGGATCATTTCGAGATCGAATTGGGTGCGCATTCGCAAGCGCTGTGCTTCAAGAAGCTTGTTCTGTCGCTCTAGTTCATTTAGTCGTATCGCCAGCTCTGCTTCGATATCTGCCATAGCCCGCTTCATAGTTGCCGGGCTGGCCGAATAGTGAGTCGCGGGGAAGATAAAAACTTCCTTTACATCGCTGACGATCTCTCCCGTTAGCGGATTTAAAGTTGTGAGTCGCTCGATCTCATCTCCAAACATCTCAATACGAATAGCCAGTTCCTCATAGACCGGGATGATCTCGATAGTGTCTCCGCGCACGCGGAAAGTTCCACGTTCAAATGCGATGTCATTGCGCTTATATTGGATATCTACGAATTTCCTCAGCAATTGATTCCTGTCAAGGCTATCCCCGACATTGATCTTGACCATACGGTCTATGTATTCCTGAGGTGTTCCTAAGCCGTAGATGCAAGAGACGGTTGCAACAACAATTACATCTCTACGCGTAAGAAGCGAGTAAGTTGCCGAGTATCGAAGTCGCTCTACCTCTGAATTAATCGAGGCATCTTTTTCGATGAAGGTATCTGTCTGGGGAACATATGCTTCTGGTTGGTAGTAGTCATAGTAGGAGACGAAGTACTCAACGGCATTATTCGGTAGTAACTCCCTAAACTCATTCGCAAGTTGGGCAGCAAGAGTCTTATTTGGAGCCAGCACCAGGGTTGGACGTTGCACCTGTTCAATTAACCAAGCAACCGTCGCTGACTTTCCTGTACCAGTCGCGCCAAGAAGAACTATGTCAGGTTCCCCACGATTTACTCGCTCAGTTAAATCGGAGATGGCGTTCGGTTGATCACCGGCAGGTTTGAATTCGCTTATTACCTCGAATGGACGGTCAGCTCTTGGGGTACTAGTGATTGCGCGTGTCATTTTTTGACTCGTGGAGAAATCTCATTCTCCCAAAGCTCTCTGACTGCTCGCTCTAGATCATCAATAGAACCGTCATTCTCAATTACGAAATTGGCGATGGAGGCCCGCTCTTGATCGCTAGCTTGCGCTGCAATCCTCCTATCGATCTCATAGCTCCTCATTCCCCGCTGGATAAGACGCTCTCTTCTACGCTCCAATGAGGAGGAGATAGCGATGACTAGATCGAAGCGACCCGCGCCTTTTGTCTCATAAAGTAACGGGATTTGATTGATCACTACTCCATCGCTGGAAACTCGAGCTGCGATCTTTGATGCCAGCTCTCTCACCTTAGGATGGATGATCTCTTCCAAATCTCTTCTAGCGCTCTCATCTTTGAATACTATTTCGGCCAATTTTGCTCTATCGATTTCGCCACCACTAAGTACTTCATCTCCGAAGCGAGCAATCACCTCATCAAAGCCATCAGTGCCACGTTCAATTACATCGCGAGCCAATTGATCAGAATCAATTACTACAGCTCCTAGCTCTTGGAAGAATTCTCCGGCCAGGGACTTACCCGAACCGATTCCTCCAGTCAGTGCAATTGAGAGCATCTGATTTTCTCCAAAGCTAGTAAAGAGCTTCTTCCAAATAGAAAGAACAGGACCAGAGTGAATCTGGCCCTGTTCTCATCTGACTTCAATTACTGATCAGCGGATGCGGTTTGATCAGCTTGCGGTTCAGCAGCAGCTGCAGCGGCATCGGCAGCTTGTGCCTCCGCCTTCTGCTTCTTATGAGCTAGGAAGCGAGCTTGTGCTTCTGCGTATTGACGCTCCCACTCTTCACGCTGTGCCTCGTAGCCAGGCTTCCACTCCTGAGTCTGCGGATCGAAACCTTCGGGATAGATGAAGTTTCCGTTCTCGTCATATCGAGCCGGCATTCCATACTGAGTTGGATCGAATGCCTCTACTGGAACATCGTGGCCCTCATTGGCTTGCTTTAGTGAGAGCGAGATTCGACGACGCTCAAGGTCGATATCGATGATCTTCACAAATAGCTGATCGCCAACTTGAACGACCTGCTCGGGAATCTCGACATGTCTTTCAGCAAGCTCTGAGATGTGGACCAATCCCTCGATACCATCAAATACGCGGATAAATGCGCCGAATGGAACGAGCTTGGTGACTTCGCCAGGCACAACTTGATTTATTGTGTGAGTGCGAGCAAATGCTTGCCACGGATCCTCTTGAGTTGCCTTAAGGGATAGCGAAACCCGCTCCCTCTCGAAATCAACTTCGAGAACTTCTACGGTGACTTCATCGCCGACTTCTACGACTTCACCTGGATGATCAATGTGCTTCCACGAGAGTTCAGAGACGTGGACAAGTCCATCTACGCCACCAAGGTCTACGAATGCACCAAAGTTAACGATTGATGAGACAACACCCGTACGTACCTGGCCCTTTTGAAGCTGATTGAGGAAGGTTGTGCGAGATTCAGATTGTGTCTGCTCAAGGTAGGCGCGACGTGAGAGAACAACATTATTTCTATTCTTATCAAGCTCAATAATTCGAGCCTCAACCTGCTTGCCGATATATGGAGAGAGGTCTCGTACACGGCGCATCTCAACTAGTGATGCAGGTAAGAAGCCACGGAGGCCGATGTCGACGATCAAGCCACCCTTGACAACTTCAATAACGGTTCCAACAACTACTTCATCGCGTTCCTTCTTGCCTTCTATCTCTCCCCAGGCCTTCTCGTACTGAGCGCGCTTCTTGGAGAGGATGAGACGTCCTTCTTTATCTTCTTTTTGAAGGACGAGAGCTTCGATTCGCTCTCCGACCTTCACTAATTCGCTTGGATCTAAATCGTTACGGATAGAAAGTTCGCGTGAAGGGATAACACCTTCGGTCTTATATCCGATATCTAGAAGTACTTCATCACGATCTACTTGGACGACAACACCTGAGACGAGATCGCCATCGTTGAAGTTCTTGATTGTGCCTTCGATTGCGGCAAGAAATTCGGCTGCTGAGCCGACATCATTTACTGAGATTTGAGTTGACAAGTTGCTCCGTGGGGAAATGAAACTAGTAGGGCACGCTTAAAGTCTGACTCCAAAATTAATTGGGCATTTCCTTCTAGGTCCGAGGCGATGCAAGAGCCCTAAGCGAGGAGCTGAAGGCTACTTTCAACGCACCTTTCGGGTCAATTTGGGTACTTAATGAGCGGCAAGATCCCAACTCTTCCCAAAGCCCACATTGACATCCAATGGCGCCTTTAGAGGATAGGCCGAGCCCATCTCTCTGCGGACTAGTTCCTCTAATCGCTGATGCTCCCCTTCGGCCACTTCGAATATCAATTCATCATGAACTTGAAGAAGGAGTCTTGATTTGAAATCTCCCGTCTTGAGCGCTCGGGCAACGTTGAGCATTGCAACCTTGATGATGTCGGCTGCGGAACCTTGGATCGGAGCGTTAAGCGCAGCTCTCTCTGCAACTTCGCGCCGTTGTCGATTCTCATGGTTCAAATCAGGAAGATAGCGACGCCGACCCAGAATCGTCTCGGTGTAACCACGCTCCCGTGCAACCTTTACAACTTCCTTCAGATAATCCTGAATGCCACCAAACCGCTCGAAGTATCGTCCCATCAGCGCACTCGCTTCTGCCGGAGCGATATCAAGTTGCTGTGCCAGTCCAAAAGACGAGAGGCCGTAAGCCAATCCGTATGACATGGCTTTTATCTGGCGGCGCATTTCTGGATCTACACTCTTTATTGGAACTCCAAAAACTTGCGATGCAACGGTTGAGTGAAGATCCTCTCCTTCATGAAAAGCCTTTAAGAGGCCTTCATCCTCGGAGAGGTGCGCCATGATCCGCATCTCAATCTGGCTGTAATCTGCAGTCATAAGATCCACAAACGGTTTGAGTGCAACAAACGCATTTCTGATTTTTCGACCCTCATCGGTTCTTATCGGAATATTCTGCAGATTGGGATCGGTTGATGAAAGCCTTCCCGTAGCCGCGACTGTCTGTTGGAAAGTAGTATGAATCCGATCATCCTTTGCGACTGCAGATAGCAATCCATCTATAGTCGTTTTGAGCTTCCCTACTTCACGAATACGCAGCAAATTCTGCAAAACTGGATGGCCGGTCTTTGCAAAAAGCCACTCGAGCGACTCTGCATCCGTGCTGTAACCCGTTTTTATCCGCTTTGTCTTAGGAAGTTTCAACTCTTCAAAGAGAATAGCCTGGAGTTGTTTTGGTGAGGCAACATTGAACTCTTGACCCGCTGCCTTGAATGCCGCAGAGGAGGCCTTTGACTCCTCCGTGGAGAAGAACTCGCGAAGTCCCTCTAGCTCAACGCGGTCTACCCCTATCCCAACACGCTCCATCTCGGCCAGTAGATGAAGTGTCGGCATCTCCAGATCGATAAAGAGTTTAGAGAGTTCCCGCTTTTCAAGCTCGTTTCTAAGAATCTCCTCAAGATCGAATAGATATGCTGCAAGTTCTGGGTTTATCGAACTCGAGAAGAGATCATCGCTGGACGGAGGTAATTCCACAGCTAGGTAGCGCGAAATCAATTCCTCTACCTCCAAATCGCGAGTCCCAGGGTTAACTAGATAGGCAGCTAATTCGATGTCGAATAGGGATTTGGTGATAACTCCTGAGCGCACTATCGGTTTTGCTCTATGAGTGATGACTTTTGCTTGAGTTTGTAACTCTTGCTCGACCCGTCCACTCTTTATTACATTTTCACGATTGAGCCCGACAACGATCTCAGTATCCGTGAGAATCAACGTAACTGAGCCATGCGCTTGAGCTAGACGCGCCTTGAAGGAAGCTGCATCAAGATCCTCAACGCTGACATTTCTCGTCTTGTTTGTAACGACCTCTACTGGAGTCCCGATTAGCGCCCGCGCTCTATCTCTGAGCGCTTTAATCTCTAACTTCTCAAAAAGCTTTGCAGACCTATCGCCATCGATGCCATTCCATTCCAGTTGCGAAATTGAGATATCAATCGGGACATCTCTGCGTAATTGAGTTAGCTCTCGATTACGGATTACGTTGTTTAGGGATTCGCGCAGAGCCTCTCCAGCTTTACCAGGTACTTCATCCACATGTGCAATCAATTCCTTTAATGAACCGTATTCCTTGATCCACTTGGAGGCTGTCTTCTCCCCCACTCCTGGTATCGATGGCAGGTTATCGCTCGGATCGCCACGCAAAGCAGCGAAATCTGGGTACTGCTCCGGAGTTAGGCCGTACTTCTCGATAACTGCTTCGGGATTCATACGAGCAAGATCGGTGACGCCCTTTTTTGGGTAAAGAACTGTCACATTCTCGGTCACGAGCTGAAACGCGTCACGATCCCCAGTGCAGATCAAAATCTCACTCTCTACACCTTCATGGGCAACAATCGTTGCAAGAATGTCATCAGCCTCAAACCCCTCACACTCAAAACTCTTTATTTGAAAGGCTTCCAATAACTCATTTATGAATGTGATCTGTGAACGAAACTCATCTGGAGTCTTGGCGCGATTAGC
Source organism: uncultured Clavibacter sp. (assembly GCA_964521265.1). Lineage (GTDB taxonomy): Bacteria > Actinomycetota > Actinomycetes > Nanopelagicales > Nanopelagicaceae > MAG-120802. Next base: position 640 of record CAZFQY010000004.1, on the reverse strand, counting down.
TTTGTATTCTGGAAAGGCCTCAGTCCGAAATGTCTTTCTGGAGACATCAAAGGCGGCAGCAATATGAGTTGGCTTCTCGTCGCGGATGAGATTCAGAAGCATCGAGGCGAAACCATAGATGGCATTTGTGTGCTGCCCAGATGAGGTGGAGAAATTCTCAAGCGGCAAGGCGTAGAACGCCCGGTATGCAAGCGAATGTCCATCAATCAGAAGAATTCGACGCTTCATCAAAGACAATCCTAGGCACAGCCACCTAGAATCCTCGCCATGATCGATTTCATGGAAGTTCTTCGTGAGCGAGGACGAGGCGCGCTCGATAAGAAGATGGGCATAGAGATTATCGAAGCCTCACCAGAGCGTCTCGTTGGGACAATGCCGGTTGAAGGAAATACCCAACCCATGGGCTTACTTCACGGCGGCGCAAATGTAGTTCTTGCTGAGAGTCTTGGATCGGTAGGGACTCAGCTCCATGCAGGACCGCATCGTCGGATTGTGGGAGTCGACATAAATGCTACCCACCATAAGTCAGCTACATCTGGTGTAGTTACCGCGGTAGCAACAGCAATTACCCTCGGAAAAACTCTATGCTCTTATAACGTTGAAATCACTAACGAAAATGGCGAGCGGACATGTACTGCCC
>CAZFQY010000003.1:12649-45151 GCA_964521265.1 uncultured Clavibacter sp. | reverse complement strand
GGAATACCTCGTGCTGAAGATACCCAGACAAACTTCGGGAAGGTACTGACGATTCCGGAATTAAAGTTGGTGATGATGAAATCATCGAAGGAAAGCGAGAATGCAAGAAGTGCCGCTCCTGCAATTCCTGGCATGACTAGCGGAAGCGTCACATAGCGGAATGTCTCTCGTTCGTTCGCGTAAAGATCCATTGCGGCTTGTTCTAATCGTGGATCCAAGCTTGCGATTCGAGCCTTCACGGTGACCACGACGAAAGAGATACAGAACATCACATGAGCAATCACGATGGTCCAGAACCCTGGATTGATCCGAAGATTCAGAAACATGGCAAGAAGCGAGGCACCTAGAACTACCTCAGGTGTGGCCATCGGTAGGAAGATCAGAAGATTCGTGCTCTTTCGACCGCGGAATTTATGGCGGCCAAGCGCAAAGGCGATCATCGTTCCCAAAACTGTAGCTGCGACAGTCGAAAGTATGCCGATCTGTAATGAGTTGGCCACAGCTGTACAAACCTGTGGGGCGCCGCATGGGTTCTTCCAGTTATCGAGCGTGAAACCTTGCCAGACAAGATTGCTCTTTCCAGCATCATTGAATGAGAATGCAAAGGTGTATGCGACGGGAATGAAGAGGTAGATGAATGCAACCACAGCGTAAATGCGGATTAAGTTCCGGGAGATCCAGCGCTTAGCGCGGTGTGATAACGCAGGGGTAGGAATCGCTGTAGTTGTCATACGAGCTCATCCGTCTTGGTTCTGCGGATATAAAGGGTCACGAGAATCAGAATCGTCGCCATCAAAGTGAAGGAGAGAGCAGCGGCTGTTGGGTAATCGACGACGGCGAAGAACCGAGATTCGATTACATTTCCAATCATTCGAGTGTTCGGGTTACCGAGGATCGCGGCATTGATGTAATCACCGGCTGCAGGTATGAATGTAAGAAGGGTTCCGGCTACAACGCCAGGCATAGAGAGTGGAACAGTTACTTTTCTAAAGGTTGTGAATGCGTTTGCGTAGAGGTCTCCTGATGCTTCAAGCGTCCTTGGATCGATGCGCTCCAAGCTTGCGTAGAGCGGCAGAGTCATAAAGGGCAGGAAGTTATATGTAAGTCCTGAAACGACCGCGAACGGAGTTGAAGTCAGTCGCATACTTTCGTCGACAAAAGGAAGTAGTTTCAAAGTGGAGACAATCGGTCCTTCATCACCGAGAATCTGGGTCCAGGCAACCGTTCTCAATAGAAATGATGTGAAGAATGGCGCGACAACTAATACGAGAAGGATGTTGCGATACTTTCCAGATTTAAAGGCGATCATGTAGGCAAGTGGATACGCGATTGCTAGAGCGAGTATCGTCGCTAGCGCCGCATAAACGAATGACCTTATGTACTGCTCTTGGTTAGCTTGAAAAGCATCAATGTAATTGGCAAATCGAAGTTCTTGCACATAAGTGCCGATTTGGGCGCCCTCGGGACGGACCATCGTCGACGTGCTTGCTAGGGAGATGATTGGGAAAATAAAGAAAGTTACAAGCCAAATAAGCCCCGGAGCCAGGAGAAGATATGGGGTCCAGGATTTGGATTTGATACCACTCTTTGGGCCAGAACTTGTTCCCGTAGCGGTATGAAGAAATGCCATCTAACTACTCGTCGTCGTCGAGATCAGCGCCAGCATTAACATCTTGGGCGCCATCAAGTCCGAATGTATGTTCTGGATCCCATTCAAGTGAGACCTTATCCCCTACGCGAAGATCATGAAGTCCTTCGTCGTTTTGTTCAAATACGACGAGCTCTAGATCCCAAGGTGTTCGCACCAGGTACTGAGTCGAAGTTCCAACAAATGAACGATCTGTTACTACGCAATCCTTGATGGAGTTGATTCCCTTATCGTCGAGTCTCAACTTCTCTGGTCTAACGCCAAGCAAAATCGAGTCATTTTCTGTCGAAACTCGAGATAACGGAATCTCAAAGGTGTGGCCCTTTGCAGTTACGACAGCCTTTCCGCCAGCTCGGGATTGGACTTTCGCCTTGATCAGATTGCATTGGCCGAGGAAGTTGGCGACGAAAGCGGTCTTGGGAGCTTCGTAGAGATCGGTAGCTGAACCCATCTGTTCGATCTTGCCTTGATTCATGACCGCAATGGTGTCAGCCATTGTCATTGCCTCTTCTTGATCATGAGTCACGTGGATGAAGGTGATTCCTACTTCCATCTGAATTCTTTTCAGCTCAATCTGCATCTGGCGGCGGAGCTTGAGATCAAGCGCTCCTAGAGGTTCATCGAGGAGAAGTACTTCGGGGCGATTGACGATTGCTCTTGCGACAGCAATACGTTGTTGTTGTCCACCAGAGAGTTGGCCCGGCTTACGTTCTGCGAGGTGTCCAAGCTCAACTAGTGCTAGCGCTTTATCAACTTCGGTCTTTACATCCTTGATTCCGCGGCGACGAAGTCCGAATGCAACATTTTCAAAGATTGTCAGATGAGGAAATAGGGCGTAGTTTTGAAAGACCGTATTTACATTGCGGCGATAAGGCTTTTGCGTTGTTATATCGGTATCGCCGATGTGGATAGTTCCCTGTGATGGCTCTTCGAGGCCCGCGATCATTCGAAGTGTTGTGGTCTTTCCGCATCCTGATGGTCCAAGTAGGGCAAAGAAAGAACCATCAGGAACGGTCAAAGAGAGATCATCTACGGCTTTAAAGTCTCCATAGAACTTCGAGATCCGGTTCAGAACCAGATCGCCAGTATCTTGCGATACTTTCTGGTTAGCCATCCCGCGCTATTTCGCTTAGTTGCCGATTGCTTCGTCGAAGGCAGCCTGGAAGTTGGTCTGCTCATCGGCGGATAGCGCACGGAAAACTTTCACCTTTGAAAGTGTCTCCGCATCCGGGAAGATGAATGGGCTAGCAGCCAAATCTGGATCAATCTTCTCCAGTTCAGGTTGCGCAGCCTCTACTGGGCAGATGTAGTTCACATATGCCGCAACTTCCGCAGCAATCGCTGGGTCGTAGTAGTGATTCATCAAAAGTTCAGCATTCTTCTTATGCGTCGAAGTTGATGGAACAAGCATGTTGTCTGACCAGAGCATTCCACCAGATTCTGGGATAGCGAAGTCAAACTTTCCATCATTCTCAGACTTGAGAATGAACATATCGCCAGACCATCCAATAACAGCGACTGCATCACCATTTACTAGATCTTCTGAGTATGAGTTTCCACGAACCTTACGGATGAAGCCGTCAGCGATCTTCCCCTTTAGGAAGTCGATTGCATTCATGTACTCATCTTCAGTGAATGGACCTGAAGGATCGACGCCTTGGTACTGCAAGATTATTCCAACGGTATCGCGGAGCTCAGATAGAACGACTACTCGACCCTTGTTTGCTGGAGCGAAGAGATCTTCGATTGTGCGAACGCCATTGGGGATCTTCTCGACATTCCAACCGAATCCTGCAAAACCTGATTGCCAGGTTAGTGAGTAATTACGCCCTGGGTCGAAGCCAACATTCGCTAGAACTTCGCGGATATTGCTCTTGTTAGGGATGTTATCTGCATTCAATTCTTGTGCATAACCCTGCTCGATAAAGCGAGCTGCCATCCAGTCGGTCGGCGTGACAATGTCGTAGCCGATATCAGAACCGATTGCGAGCTGCCCTTGTACTTTTCCGTAGAAGGAGTTGTTATCGTCGATATCTTCTGTGTAAGTGACAGTGATACCTGTTGCTTCTTCAAATTTTTTGAGCGTTGGATACTCTTTTGTATCCTCGTTGAAATCTAGATATAGCGGCCAGTTAGCCCAACGTACGATCTTCTCGGTATCGCTAACATCGACAACGCCAGCGCCCTCAGTTTCAGATCCGCCAGTGCCACATGCAGCGAGAGTTCCTGCTCCAACAACTGCGCCAGCGCCCACTATGAGCGAGCGGCGAGTTAGTTGGGCGCGAATCAACGCACGAGTCTCAGGAGCAAGTGATTCGATATCTCTTTTCATCTAACTACTTTCTTCTCTAGTAGGGATACTGACCGGGGAAGTGCGGGAAATCTATCAGGCAAACTCTCAAGCGTTGAGATTTGTCATGACATGCTTGATGCGCGTGTACTCCTCAAAACCGTATCCGGAGAGATCTTTGCCGTAACCGGAGTGCTTGAAACCACCATGTGGCATCTCAGCGACCATTGGGATATGGGTATTGATCCAGACGCAGCCGAAGTCAAAGGCCTTGGCCATACGCATCGCGCGACCATGGTCCTTAGTCCAAACGCTTGAAGCAAGACCATACTTAACGCCATTGGCATAGCGAACCGCTTCTGCTTCATCAGTGAACTTCTGGATCGTGATAACTGGAGCGAAGATCTCGTTTTGAATCATCTCATCATCTTGCTTTAGATCAGCGACAACGGTCGGAGTCCAGAAATAACCTGGGCGATCGACCTTGCTTCCACCCGCTGTTACGCGAGCATGGGAAGGGACTCGATCTAAGAAGCCTTGGACTCGAGCGAGCTGATTGGCGTTATTTACCGGGCCAACTAGGACATCCTCATCTGGCATACCAACCTTGATGTTGTTCTTCGCCTGCTCAGTCAGTAGAGCGACTACATCGTCATATGCGCTCGCTTCGACGATTACACGAGTCGCCGCGGTGCAATCCTGACCGGCATTGAAGTAACCAGCGACTGCGATCCACTCACATGCCGCTTGGAGATTTGCATCATCGAAGATAACAACCGGAGCTTTACCGCCAAGCTCAAGATGTACTTTCTTTAGATCCTTAGATGCCTCTCGAGCTACTTCCATACCAGCGCGCACTGAACCGGTAATTGAGACGAATTGTGGGATCTCATGATCAACCAGCAATCTTCCAGTTTCGCGGTCACCAGTTACTACATTGATTACGCCTTCGGGGAGAAATTCCTGCATCAACTCTGCCATCCAAAGCGTTGAGACCGGAGTCGTATCGCTTGGCTTCAATACAACTGTATTTCCGGCTGCGATTGCAGGCGCCCACTTCCAAACCGCCATCATCATTGGATAGTTCCAAGGCGTTACCTGGGCGCAGACACCAATCGGTTCGCGGCGAATAAATGAGGTATGCCCTTTGAAATATTCGGCAGCAGAGCGTCCTTCTAGATGACGAGCAGCTCCTGCGAAGAAGCGGATCTGGTCGAGCATGGGACCAATTTCCTCAGCACGAGTGACTGCGATTGGCTTGCCGGTGTTCTCTGATTCAACTCGAATCAATTCTTCAGAACGCGCTTCGATCGCATCAGCGATCTTGTTAATTGCCTTCTGTCGCTCACCTGGAGTCGAGTCGCGCCAAGTTTCGAATGCTTTCGCAGCTGCATTCATCGCCTTATCGATATCAGATGCATTAGATACCGGAGCCTTTGCGAAGACTTCACCTGTTGCTGGGTTAATCAGATCTTGGGTCTTTTCAGAAGAGGAAGGAACACTCTTTCCATCGATGAAATTCTGTAGCGTCTTCACGCAAACCTCCATAAGGCTCTAACGGTTGAGGTTTGCAGTCTAGTTATACGAGCGGTGACTCCTCAAGAGTTGGCTTTTGTGATTTCTAAAGCCGCTAGCTGGCCACAAGCGCCATCGATTTCGCGACCTCGAGTATCACGAACTGTTACCGGAACCCCATAATCTTCTAAGGTTTTGACGAATGCCCGCTCATCTTCCTTGCGGGAAGCGGTCCACTTAGAGCCCGGGGTTGGATTTAGCGGAATGAGATTTACATGGGCATTGCGATTCTTTAAGAGTCTGCCAAGAAGATCTGCCCGCCAAGCTTGGTCATTAACATCCTTGATAAGTGCATACTCGATTGAATAACGGCGGCCCGTCTTATCTGAGTACTTGTCTGCGGCAGCAAGGACCTCTTTTACCTTCCAGCGAGTATTAATTGGGACCAAAGTGTCACGAAGTTCATCATCCGGGGTATGCAACGAGACTGCGAGAGTTACCGGCACTCCTTCATCAATCAATTTCTCGATTCCAGAAACAAGGCCAACCGTTGAGAGAGTTACCGATCTAGCGCCAATTCCTAAACCATCAGGCTGTGGCGCCGTAATGTTTCGAACGCTTTGCAAAACCGCGTTGTAGTTTGCGAGTGGTTCGCCCATTCCCATGAATACGACATTAGAGAGTCGCGTTGGCCCACCAGGTAACTCACCTTTGGCGCAAGCGCGAGCTGCTGCAACCACTTGCGCCGTAATCTCAGCTGCGGTGAGATTGCGAGTCAATCCAGCTTGGCCGGTAGCGCAGAATGGACAGTTCATACCGCAACCAGCCTGAGATGAAATGCAAACCGTCGCTCGATCGGGATACTTCATCAATACCGATTCGACTAGCACGCCATCGTGGAGACGCCATAGATCTTTACGCGTCGTACCGCCGTCACAAGTTATTGATCGAACTAGGGTGATTAGCTTGGGAAGTACTTTCTCAGTGACAAGTTGGCGAGCACTTGCGGGGAAATCGCTCCAACTCTCAGGCTCCTCGTTGTAATGAGTGAAGTAATGAGTGGCAATCTGATTAGCCCTGAAGGCGGGTAGTTCAAAGCCCTGTATCCAATCGCGTCGTTCATTGGCAGGGATGTCGGCGAAGTGTTGTGGGGTCTTCTCTCGCTTAATCAAGTTTTATCCAAATCTCTTGATGAGCTCGATGACGCACCAAAAGACTGGCGCGGTAATTAGTGCTGCATCCAATCGATCCAACATTCCACCATGTCCAGGAAGAAGGGTTCCCATATCTTTCAAGGAGAGATCGCGCTTGATTGCGCTTTCGATCAGGTCCCCCGTTGTTGCCGCAAGAGCTCCAACTACTCCGGCCAGAGCGCCAATCCAAAGCTCTTGCTCCAAAAGATAGTGGAAGGCGAATGCGCTTCCTGTTGCGGCAAAGACCAATCCACCGATAAAGCCTTCCCATGTCTTCTTTGGCGAGATCTTCGGTGCCATCGGATGTTTTCCAATTAGGACGCCAGTTAGATAAGCGAAGGTGTCATTCAAGCCAACCAGAATTACCAAGACAGAGATGTAGGCAAATCCATCTCCAGAGCGCGCCAACAAGAATATGAATCCAGAGATGAAACCGGGGTACATCAAGGCAAAAGTCGTAGCGGTAGCGCTCTTCACGAACCCAGTTGTTCCATTCAAGAGCTGAAGTAAAAGCAATCCGATAATCGAGGCAACAATTGAGATCGCTAGACCTGGTAGGCCAGCAAACCAAGAGCTTGCGACCACAGCGGTCGTTGCAATCGAGAGATGTGTGAAGTTGACCTTAATCTCCCTCAGATTAAATGCGGCGCTCAATTCATGGAGGGCCAATAAGACCGCGATCAATACAAATAGAGCGAAGAGAATCGGTACGAAGGCCATCGTCGAGAAGATGATCCCGAGCAGGCCAAGGCCTACGAGAATCGATGGGATTAACTTGCGACCCGCCTTCTTATTTATCGCCTCGTTTATCGAGTGGAGATCGCTCATGTATTCCTCGCGAGGTTAAACCTCGAGAAGTTCCGCCTCTTTATGTTTGAGCATTTCATCAATCTTGTTTACATGGTCGCCAGTGATCTTCTCTAACTCTTTCTCACCGCGAGTCAGATCATCCTTACCGATGGTGCCATCCTTCTCTAGCTTCTCCATGGCCTCTTTGGCGTTACGGCGAATGGCTCGAATGGCTACGCGAGAATCTTCAGCTTTAGCCTTGGCAACCTTGATGAACTCTTTACGACGCTCTTCAGTAAGCTGTGGGAAATTAACTCGGATCACATTTCCGTCGCCACCAGGATTAACTCCAAGATCTGATTCGCGGATCGCCTTCTCAATTGAGCTAGTAGCACCCTTGTCATAGGGCGTAATCAAAGCAAGGCGCGCTTCTGGAACCTGCACGGTCGCGAGCTGTGAAAGCGGAGTAGCTGTGCCGTAGTAATCAACCATTATCTTTGCGAACATCGATGGATGAGCTCGACCGGTTCGGATGGCAGCAAAATCTTCTTTAGCGACATCGACAGCTTTGTTCATCTTTACGTTCGCATCTGCGAGAACAGTTTGGGTGGTCATGGCGCTCCTCTAATGGTTCGACGCAGGTCTAATTGACCAACGTTCCTATCTTCTCACCGCGAACGGCTCTTGCGATATTGCCCTTCTCCAATAGATTAAAGACAACAATCGGCAATTTGTTTTCGCGACAGAGACTAAATGCTGCAGCATCGGCGACAGCAAGGGATTTTGAAAGTACATCGTCATACGAGATGTAATCGAATTTGGTTGCGTTTTTATCTTTACGAGGATCTGCAGAGTAGACGCCATCAACTCCGCTCTTAGCCAGAAGTAATGCATCAACGCCGATCTCAAGGGCACGCTGAGCGGCGACAGTGTCGGTCGTGAAGAATGGCATCCCTGCACCTGCGCCAAAGATGACGACTCTTCCCTTTTCTAGGTGGCGAATAGAGCGTCGTGGAATGTAGGGCTCAGCGACCTGTCCCATTGTGATCGCAGTCTGGACGCGGGTATCGATTCCCTCCTTCTCAAGAAAGTCTTGTAAGGCGAGGCAATTCATCACAGTTCCGAGCATTCCCATGTAGTCCGCACGAGCACGGTCCATGCCGCGTTGCTGAAGTTCAGCACCACGGAAGTAGTTTCCACCGCCGACAACAATCGCAACTTCAACACCGGAGCGAACGACATCAGCAATCTGCTTTGCAACATCATTCACGACATCAGGATCAACGCCGAGTCCTTTTTCGCCACCAAAAACCTCGCCGGAAAGCTTAAGGAGCACTCGTTTATAGCTCTTGCGATTTTCTGCCATTCGAGTGCTCCTTCCGGGCCTGATTCTACTTGTAGTTAGCGATACTGATTAGAGCGCGCCTTACTGTCCTACGCGGAAGCGATAGAACTTAGTGATGGCTACCCCACCCTCGCTCGCAATCTGTTGGACGCTCTTCTTCTGGTCCTTAGCGAAAGCCTGCTCAAGAAGAGCAACTTCCTTCACAAAACCAGTCACGCGTCCATCGACGATCTTTGCGATTGCAGCATCTGGCTTACCCTCGTTGCGTGCTGTCTCTTCCGCGAGACGACGCTCATTTGCGATTACATCCGCTGGGATCTCATCGCGGTTGAGGTATTGAGGTGCAAAGGCTGCAATGTGTTGGGCCACATCCTTGCCTACTTCATTATTCGCTTTGTCTAGTGCGACTAACACGCCAACCTGTGGTGGCAAGTCTGGACTAGTACGGTGAAGGTAGAGCGCATTCGCACTTCCATCGATAACAGCGATACGACGAAGCTCTACTTTCTCACCAAGAGTCGCATTGGCTTCATCGATTGCGGCTTGAACTGTTTTGCCAGAAGGCAAGGTGGATCCGCTGAATGCTGATAGATCTGCTTGCTTGGAAGCGAAAAGGTGAGACACCAACTCTTCAGCAACAGCTTGGAAGCGTTCTCCCTTAGCAACGAAGTCAGTCTCGCAATTCAACTCAAGCAACACTGCAGTGGAATCTGAGGACTTAGCGGCAATTAGGCCATTTGAGGTTGCGCGACCTTCCCGCTTCGTAACGCCCTTTAGCCCTTTGACGCGGATAACCTCGATCGCCTTCTCGAAATCGCCACCGGTCTCATCGAGAGCTTTCTTGCAATCGAGCATTCCGGCTGCAGTCACCTCACGGAGACGCTTTACATCATCTGCTGTGTAAGCCACTTATGAACCTGCGCTTTCTGTGGAACCTTCAGTGGCAGGTGCGCCAAGAAGTTCCTTCTCCCAATCGGCCAATGGTTCGCCAGCAGCGACAGTTTCTGCGCCGGCTTTAGCAGCTTCTGCCGATTCCTTGGCGACGTTCGCCGAACGAGCTTGGAGTCCAGCAGCAGTTGCATCGGCAATCACGCGAGTTAGCAATGAGATGGAACGAATCGCATCATCATTTCCAGGGATCTTGTAATCGACTTCGTCTGGATCGCAGTTAGTATCGAGAATCGCGATTACTGGGATTCCTAGCTTCTTAGCCTCAGCGACCGCGAGGTGCTCAAGCTTTGTGTCGACAACCCAAATCGCCGACGGAAGCTTTGTCATGTTACGGATACCATCAAGGTTCTTGTTCAACTTCTCGCGCTCGCGACGGAGTAGAAGAAGTTCCTTCTTGGTTAAAACCTGATCATTTGAAGCTTCAAGGGCTTCAAGTTCCTTAAGGCGCTGTACGCGCTTGTAAACGGTCGGAAAGTTGGTGAGCATTCCACCAAGCCAACGCTCAGTAACCCATGGCATACCGACACGCTTGGCCTGAGATTGAATCGGCTCATGCGCTTGCTTCTTTGTTCCTACGAAGAGGATGTGTCCGCCCTTCGCGACAGTGTCTTTTACGAAGTCATATGCCTTATCAATTAGAGCAAGTGACTGTTGGATATCGATGATGTAGATGCCGTTGCGCTCTGTGAAGATGAAGCGCTTCATCTTTGGATTCCAACGACGAGTCTGATGTCCGAAATGAACACCGCTGTCGAGGAGTTCTCTCATTGTTACAACCGCCATGGCGGCACGCTCCTTCATGCGAACTATTCGTTCGCCTCGGTTGATGAGCTAGCGATTTGCTAACTCTCTAGCGTCTTGGCACCGACTAGCTCTTTGGAGCTAGACCGAAATGGCTTCCTCTTTTTCTCGCGAGCGGCGAGGGGAGGTAGACGCGTGAAGTCACGGATTTCTCCGTGCGGGCGAAATCCTACCTGAGACGGAGCGTGCACATTTCCACGGGTCTATCCTCGATAAATTCCACTTGAGCGCGGAAAGTGAAGGTTTGGCCGGTGCGCGCTCTGGCCCTATTCGTCGCCTTTGCCATCGGCCTAGTTAGCGGCATGGTCATTGAACTACCTGAGATAACCGATAGCTCAGTCATTGATCGCGAGATAGAGATTAGAAGAAGAGCCGACTAAGCACGTGGATGAGCTTGTTCATAAGCTCTCTTCAATCTCTCTTCTGTCACGTGGGTGTAGATCTGGGTCGTAGAAAGTGATGAGTGTCCAAGGATTTCCTGGACCGTCCTTAGGTCGGCGCCACCTTCCAGTAGGTGCGTGGCTGCAGAGTGTCTAAGCGCGTGCGGACCCACTTTGCTCTCTCCACCTATCGCTTCAGTTGCCTCATAGACGATATCTCTTACAACCCTTGGATCAATTCTCTTTCCTCGTGAACCGATGAAGACTGCATTGCCACTCATCTCATTTACCAAACTTGGTCTACCAGAAGTTAGCCATGAATCCACTGCGCGCATGGCTGGGATTCCAATTGGAACGATCCGTTCTCTATTGCCTTTGCCAATTACTCGCAGGGTGTAGCGCTCTCTATCGATATCTTGAAGATCGACTCCAACCAACTCTGAGACTCGAATGCCAGTTCCATATAGCAATTCCACTATTGCTAGATCTCTTCTTGAGCTCGGCGAACCCTCTTCTCCTACTCGTTGCTCAAGATATCCAATTACCTCTGCGGCTGAATCAATATCAAGGATTTCTGGGAGCGTTCGCTCTGGCTTGGGTGCAATCAGATCTCTTCCGATATCTTTCTTTAGCCAGCCATGCTTAGCGCCCCAGTAAGTGAATGCTCGAATCGAAACAACTCTGCGCGTGATGGACGAGCGAGCAGCTCCTTTGATCTGAAGATTCGCCAGCCAAGAGCGGAGATGATCGAGCTCCAAGGTTGAGAATTCCGTGATTCCAAGTTGATTCACATGCGCGAGCATCGACTCTAGGTCGGCCAGATAGGCACGGATTGAATTCTCCGAGAGGTTCCGCTCATTGCGGAGATGTTCGCTATATGCGTGCTCGAGATCTCGGTCTAGCGGCATGTCTGAAAGGTTACTCATCTTTCATCCGAAGGAGTGATGGACACAGCGTTGCTAATAAGCAACACTAGACCCAAGCTGATTTCAGAGGCTGTGGATTCTCGTGGCTCCTTGTCAGAGGTAGGTGCGTAAATCCTCGATTATGAATGGAGTCGGCTTGAGAATCGAATTAGTCGTAAATGATGATTGCTTGATACCGGATCTTGAGAGAAACGCTGAATTGATTCGCGTCACCATCGGATTAAGCCATGATTTCGATGACATCCTTGATCTATGTAGCAGTGAGCTTGATAACGAGGAGATCGCACACATTCATAAGTTATGGGCGGACGATGACTTTCCCCGCACTTTCAAACGCGAGGGCGCTTGCCTGATTATTACCGCCCGCGCCGACCAATAGCGCCAAGAGCCACAAGTAACGTTTCTGGAGAAACTTCAAGCGCTTCGCAAAGCGGTGCAATTACTTCAACGCCCGGAGTTCTCTCTTGGCGGAAGTATCGCGAGATAGATCCGCGATCGATTCCGGTCCTCTGATGTAGCTCCTCAAGACCTGAGATTCCCAACTCTTCCATGCGATTGCGGAGCCAGGCGGCGCTCTCATCCGCACTAATCCGCGAACCTCTCTTCAATCCGCCAGCCATAAGGATCTCCTACTCGGGTCTTGCTCCCTTTCGAAGCAAACCATAAGTCAAAGCATCCTCCAAAGCCATAGCCGAGGCGGCAATAACATTCTCGTGAACGCCAACTGTGCTCCATTCACCATGGCCATCAGAGGTTTCAACTAACACGCGAGTTACAGCGCCAGTTCCAAGGCGTCCTTCCAAGATTCTTACCTTGTAATCGGTTAGCTCAAGACCTTTAATTTCAGGAAAGAAGTTCTCTAATCCGTTACGAAGCGCATTATCAATCGCATTGACAGGTCCATTTCCTGAGCCCGTGGATTCGATTCGTTTCCCTCTCGCATTCACGACAACGCTTGCTCTTGAAGTCACCGTTCTATCTGGGTTTTGATCGACTGTCGTCTCCCAGCTCTCAATTGTGAAGTACTTGGGGCGCTTCCCTTCAACCTCTTCGCGAAGGAGTAATTCAAATGATGCATCTGCTGCCTCAAAAGTAAAGCCTCGTGCTTCAAGTTCCTTGACTCGCTCAACGATTCTCGATGGAATCGATTTGTCATCGCCGAGTTCAATTCCAAGTTCTTGCGACTTCAACTCGATTGATGCGCGACCGGCCATATCCGAGACAAGCATCCGCATATCGTTTCCAACGCGCTCTGGGTCCTCATGTTGGTACATAGCGGGATCTACCTTGATAGCTGATGCATGTAATCCCGCCTTGTGAGCGAATGCAGAGATTCCTACATATGGCTGGCGAGCGCTCGGTGCGACGTTAGTTACCTCAGCGACGGCATGAGAGATTCGAAAGGCCTCTTCTAACTTTCCTTCAGGAAGCACTTGCTGTTTCTTCTTCAATTGGAGATTGGCGATGATAGAAACCAAATCTGCATTACCAGTGCGCTCTCCGTATCCATTTATCGTTCCCTGTACATGCGTCGCTCCAGCAGCTACCGCTGCTAATGAGTTCGCAATTGCGCACCCCGTGTCGTTGTGACAGTGGATACCAAGTCGCGCAGCGCTTCTCTGGAGCACATCGTGAACCACTTGAGATAGTTCGTCAGGCAACATCCCACCGTTTGTGTCGCAAAGGGCAATCACGTCTGCGCCAGCATCGGCTGCCACCCGAACTACTTCTATGGCGTAGTTTGGGTTGGAGCGGTAACCATCGAAGAAGTGTTCTGCATCAAGAAAGACTCGCTGGCCACCATCTCGTAGGAACCTAATTGATTCGCGAATCATCGCTAAGTTCTCATCAAGAGTCGTGCGAAGCGCCAACTCCACATGACGATCATGCGACTTTGCTACCAACGTGACAGCAGGAGCACCGGAGTCAGCTAACGCGCGAAGCAGCGCATCTTCCTCGGCCTTGACGTTTGGACGTCTTGTCGCCCCAAAGGCAACGAAAGTTGCATTCTTCAACTTAAGTTCAGTCTTAGCTAACTTAAAGAATTCAGTATCTTTTGGATTGGCGCCAGGCCAACCTCCTTCAATGAATCCGACGCCTAAGTCATCAAGATGGCGGGCAATTGTCAATTTGTCATGAACTGAGAGATTAAGCCCTTCTTGTTGCGCACCATCCCTTAACGTCGTGTCATAGACATGAAAGTCATCAGAGAGAGCCATTAGCAGACTTTCCGCATCCAGCCATGTTTATCTTCAATCGTTCCGTGCTGAATTCCGAGAAGATGGTTTCTAATCTGCATAGTGATCTCACCAGGCGTGCCATCCCCAGTCACCCAAGTTCCTGCTGAACTCTTTGCAGTTCCAACTGGAGCGATGACCGCAGCTGTTCCACAAGCGAAAATCTCTGAGATCTCACCGCTGGCAACGCCATCTCGCCACTCATCAATGTTGATCATTCCCTCTTCAGTCTTATATCCGAGATCCCTAGCGACCGTTAGCACAGAGTCGCGAGTAATTCCGGGAAGAAGGGTTCCGGTCAACTTTGGCGTGAAGATTGTTGCGTCTTTGCCACGTCCCTTTACGAAGTAGAGATTCATACCGCCCATCTCTTCAATCCAGCGTCGTTCCTTGGCGTCCAGCCATACAACTTGATCGCAACCTTCTTTAGCAGCTTGTTGTTGGGCAAGTAGTGATGCGGCGTAGTTTCCGCCGCATTTTGCCTCACCCGTTCCACCAAGAGCTGCTCTAACGTATTCAGTGGAGATCCAAACTGTTACGGCCTTAGCTGCATTGAAATAAGCAGCAGCAGGTGTAGCAATCACTGAGAAGAGCGCCTTGTTGCTTGGGCGAACACCTAGCCCCACTTCAGTTGCAATCATGAATGGTCGTATGTAAAGCGACTCGCCAATCTTCTTTGGAACCCAAGATGCATCAACTTCTACTAACTTAGAGACGCAAGCGACAAAATCAGCAACTGGCAATTCTGGTAACGCAATCCGAGCCGCGCTCTTAACAAAACGAAGTCCATTTGCATCTGGGCGGAACAATGAAATAGAACCATCAGGTTGGGAATATGCCTTCATTCCTTCGAAGATCTCTTGGCCGTAATGGAATACCATCGAAGCGGGATCCATAGATAGCGGTCCATACGCGCGCACTTCAGCGTCGCCCCAACCGGTGGATTGGTTCCATTCCGCTATGACCATATGGTCCGTGAAGTAGCGACCAAAACCTGGTTCCGCCACATACTGCTCGCGCGTCGCACTTGGGACTGGATTGGTAGATGGAATAACTGAGATCTTCATTTGATCGCTCCTGCTAGAGCCGCTCCAACCTCGCTTGTGCTCCGTTTTGCATCACCACGGCTAGCGAGATCACTTTCTACTGCGCGTTCAACATCGAGAGCTGCCTCGTCATGGCCAAGATGACGGAGCATCATCGCAACTGACATCACTGTCGCTGTGGGATCTGCGATCCCCTTTCCTGCGATATCTGGGGCCGAACCATGAACCGGTTCGAACATAGATGGGAATCTCCCTTCTGGATTGATGTTTCCAGATGCAGCAAGTCCTATTCCACCACAAATAGCAGCAGCGATATCTGTGAGGATGTCGCCAAAGAGATTATCGGTTACCACAACATCGAATCGTTCAGGATTTGTAACAAAAAACATGGATGCGGCATCGACATGAAGGTAGTCAGTTGTTACCTCGGGGAACTCTTTCGCTACTTCATTGAATGTTCTAGTCCAAAGGCCTCCTGCTCGCACCAGAACATTGTTCTTATGTACAAGAGTGAGTTTCTTCCTTGGTCGCTTCATCGCTCGAGCAAAGGCATCTCTGATGACTCGCTCTGCGCCACGCCTTGTGTTGAGGCTCTCTTCCGTAGCAATCTCTGCCTCGGTTCCTTCCGCAAGAACTCCCCCAGCTCCTACATACGGACCTTCAGTTCCTTCACGTACAACAATGAAATCAATCGGTGATTCCGTGCGGAGTGGTCCGCGGACGCTCGGATAAAGTCGCGCGGGACGAAGATTTATATAGTGATCAAAGGCAAAGCGGAGCTTTAGAAGTAATCCGCGCTCCAAAACTCCACTCGGCACCGTCGGATCTCCAACTGCACCTAGGAGAATCACATCGAAGTTCTTCAGCTCTTCTAGTGTTGCATCCGGCAATGTCTCGCCTGTTCGATGCCATAACTTTGCGCCTAACTCGAACTCTTTGCGAGAGAATTCAAGGCCATATTTTCTTGCGACAGCGTCAAGCACGCGCAAACCCTCATTGACGACTTCTGGCCCTATGCCATCGCCAGCAATCACAGCAAGTTTGTATTTGCTCATACTTTCAGCGAGACCGTTCTAGCGAGATTGGCTCCTGTTGCTTTAGCGACGCCAGCAACAATTTCGGCTGGAATAACAGAATCAACAGTTATTGCCATCAGTGCTTCGCCACCAGCAGAACTTCGAGCCACCTGCATGCTCGCGATATTGATGCCGGTTTTACCTAAAGTCTCTCCAACAATTCCGACAACACCTGGCCTATCTGTGTATCTCAGGAAGAGAAGGTGATCAGTCGGAGGAAGATCTAGATCGAACTTATCGATCGCGATTATTTTCTCGGTCTTCTTTATACCCATGAGAGTTCCATCGACAGTTACATGAGTTCCATCGCTAAATGCAGCCTTGAGCGAGATCATGCTTCGATACTCCGGGCTTACTGGATCGGTTGTGACAGAGGATGTAAAACCACGCTCTTGCGCTAGACCTGGCGCATTCACATAAGTGACATCCTCAGCGCCGGTTGCCACTAGCGCACCCTTTAGCGCAGATGTGGCGAGTACAGAGCAGTCATATTCGCTGACTTCTCCCCTAACGATTACCTCTACTGAAACCGGTAACTCATCTGCCAATGCTGTAGCGACTTGGGATAATTTCTCAACTAATGGAAGTGATGGACGAATCTCTTCATGTATCTCGCCACCTTTAACATTTACTGCATCGGGAACTAGTTCTCCCGCTAAAGCTTTGCGGACTGAGATTGCTACCGCGATACCCGCTCGTTCTTGTGCTTCATCAGTTGATGCACCTAAGTGAGGTGTCGCTACTACATTATCGAGGGCAAAGAGAGGTGAATCAGTGCAAGGCTCAGTAGCGAAGACATCAAGACCTGCGCCAGCAACTCTTCCTTCTTTTATAGCGTCATAGAGAGCAGATTCATCGAGAACGCCACCACGTGCAGCATTGATGATTCGAACTGTGGG
This sequence comes from uncultured Clavibacter sp., assembly GCA_964521265.1. Lineage (GTDB taxonomy): Bacteria > Actinomycetota > Actinomycetes > Nanopelagicales > Nanopelagicaceae > MAG-120802. The sequence goes on along the minus strand of CAZFQY010000003.1, from coordinate 28,055 downwards.
TTTTACCTTTTTGAGAGCTTCAACTCCGATTAGATTTGCAGTCTCCTTGGTCTTAGGAAGGTGGATTGTTATGAAATCCGAACGCTCTAGAAGTTCATCAAGAGAGACAAGATCAACGCCCAATTGGGCAGCTCGAGCTGGCTGGAGGTAAGGATCGTAGGCAATAACACTCATTCCAAAAGCCTGCATGCGGCTTGCGACGAGTTGGCCGATACGTCCGAAACCGACAACTCCTAGAGTTTTCTCAAATAGTTCAGCTCCAGTGAACTTCGAGCGCGCCCACTTTCCACCCTTGAGTGCGATATTTGCTGGGACTACATAGCGAGCGGAAGCAAGAATTAACGATATTGCTAGCTCGGCTGCACTCACGATGTTAGACGTTGGGGCGTTAACGACCATCACTCCAGCTGTAGTTGCAGCAGGAATGTCGACGTTATCCAATCCAACTCCAGCGCGGGCAATGACTTTCAATCCTTTGGCGGCGCTTATGGCCTCTTGATCCATCTTCGTTGCCGAGCGGATCAGAACAGCATCAACACCCTTAGCAAGCGCTTCGAGTAGCTCGGTGCGATTTGCGCCGTCGCAATTTCGAATCTCGAAATCAGGACCGAGTGCATCTACTGTCGCAGGGCTCAGCTCTTCTGCAATAAGAACTACTGGTTTACTCACGTGCAGCAGAACCTTCCTTATAGTCATCTTTGTTAGATGACTTCACCCAAGACATCATGGAGCGAAGTTCACGACCAACCTTTTCGATTGGATGGCTCTCACCCTTTGCACGGAGCGCTTTGAACTCTGGCGCACCAGCATCTTGATCATCGATGAATCGCTTGGCGAAAGCTCCGCTTTGGATATCTGCAAGAACTGCCTTCATATTCTCTTTGACTCTCGGATCGATCACTCGAGGACCTGAGATGTAGTCGCCGTACTCAGCGGTGTCAGATACTGACCAACGTTGTTTAGCGATTCCACCTTCATACATAAGATCGACGATCAACTTAAGTTCGTGGAGGCATTCAAAGTATGCGACTTCTGGCTGGTAGCCCGCTTCAATTAGAGTTTCAAAACCGTACATAACTAGTTGTGAAGCGCCACCACAAAGAACGGATTGTTCACCGAATAGATCAGTTTCAGTTTCTTCCGTGAAAGTTGTGAGGATAGCTCCGGCTCGTAGACCGCCCATCGCTTTTGCATATGAGAGCGTCAATGGCCAGGCATTTCCAGTCGCATCTTGCTCAACTGCGACGATATCTGGAACGCCGCGACCAGCCGCGAATTCACGGCGAACAAGATGGCCTGGTCCCTTGGGAGCGACCATACAGACGTCGACATTGGCAGGAGGCTTGATGTATCCAAAACGAATATTGAATCCATGTCCGAAGAAGAGCGCATCGCCAGCCTTTAGATTCGGCTCAATCGATTCTTTATAAATGTGGCGCTGCTTATGATCAGGAGCGAGCAACATGATGACAGTTGCTTCCTTAACGGCATCAGCAACAGAGAGGACGCGAAGTCCTTCTTGCTCTGCCTTAGCTCGAGACTTTGAGCCCTCTGCTAATCCGACGCGAACATCTACGCCGCTATCGCGAAGGTTGAGAGCATGGGCATGGCCTTGAGAGCCATAACCGATTACCGCGACCTTTCTTCCTTGAATAACCGATAGATCGGCATCTTCTTCGTGATAGATCGTTGCCACGTTGTCTCCCTTTATCTCGTTTGCTTCTTAGTTCTGATAATCCTGGGTTTGCTGATGCGTTTCAGAAGTGGCTAATCCAGTCTCTATTGCAGTCTGTTCGGCGAGCGTTTTTGCACCGAACTCGATCGCGATTGATCCGGACTGAACCAACTCTCTGATCCCGAACTTCTGTAACTTCTTGATTAGGTCGGATAGATCCTTATTGCTCGCCACAGCCTGGACTATGCAGCTGCCGTCGCGCTCATCTACGACTTCAGCAGGCATACCAGCAAGTACAGCATCGACTTCGTTCTTGGTCGCTCGAACTTTCACAAAGAGTAATTCGCGCTGCCTGGAATTACTCTCTTTCATCTCTTGGATACCGATCACATTAACTAATTTGAAGAGCTGGGCGCTGACCTGATCTAAAGCGTGCCCCTCAAGATTTAGAACGATGGTCATTCGCGAGACCTGGGGGTCTTCGGTAGGTCCCACTGCGAGGGAATCAATGTTGTAACCGCGACGTGAGAATAGGCTAGCTACTCGAGCAAGAACGCCAGGGCTATTTTCAACTAGTACTGCGAGAGTGTGTTGGGCCATCTCTATAACTCCTGTGAATCCCAGTCAGGCGCCATCTCTCTGGCGATCATTATGTCGTCATTCGAAGTTCCAGCAGCAACCATCGGCCAAACCATCGCATCGCGATGAACGCTAAAGTCGACGACAACTGGAGCATCGTTGATTGCATTAGCTTCCTTGATTATTCGATCAACATCGCCCTTTGATTCACATAGCAATCCAACGCATCCCATGGCTTCCGCTAGTTTCGCAAAGTCGGGTACGCGCTTGGAATTTAAATCGGTGTTTGAGTAACGACCTTGATAGAAAAGGGTCTGCCATTGGCGGACCATTCCAAGGGATTCGTTATTGATGATCGCAACTTTGATCGGGATGTTGTTAAGTGCACAAGTCACAAGCTCTTGATTGGTCATCTGGAAACATCCGTCGCCATCGATAGCCCATACTGGAGTATCAGGTAAGCCAACTTTCGCACCCATCGCAGCAGGAACTGCATAACCCATGGTTCCGAGGCCACCAGAGTTGAGCCAAGTTCTCGGCTTCTCATACTTTATGAATTGCGACGCCCACATCTGATGCTGGCCGACGCCGGCAACATAAACTGCATCTGGTCCCGTTAATTGACCAATTCTTTCGATTACGTATTGCGGTGAGAGTGAACCATCGCTCGGCTCGTTGTAACCAAGTGGATAAGTTGAACGCAATGAATTCATCTGGCGCCACCAGGTTGTTAGGTCTGGTTTGTTCTTCTTGAACTCTGCTTCGACCGCTGGTGCCAAAGCTCTGATCGTTGGTCCAAGATCTCCGATAACCGGTACATCTGCGTAGCGATTCTTGCCGATTTCAGCGGGATCAATATCGGCATGAATGATTTTGGCATTAATCGCGAATGTGCTTAGTTTTCCAGTCACTCGATCATCGAATCGTGCGCCTAGAGTTATCAATAAATCAGCCTTTTGCAGCGCAGTTACCGCAGCGACGGTGCCATGCATTCCGGGCATACCGAGGTGTTGTGGATGGCTATCTGGGAATGCGCCGCGAGCCATCAAGGTAGTTACTACTGGTGCTCCAACTAACTCTGCAAGCTTCAATAGATCCTTGGCGGCGTTCGCTTTAATAACGCCTCCACCAACATAGAAGACTGGCTTGGAAGATTGAGCGATTAGTGATGCCGCATCACGAATGGCTTCTGCATTTGGCTCGACTTGTGGTCGATAGCCACGAAGTTCTGCTCGCTTCGGATAACTAAATGTAGTCATCTTCTGAAGCGCATCTTTTGCGATATCGACTAGCACCGGTCCCGGACGGCCTGAATTAGCGATGTAGAAAGCTTCGGAAATGGCCCGAGGAATATCAGCTGGATCAGTAATCAAATAGTTGTGCTTAGTGATCGGCATCGTAACGCCACGAATATCAGCTTCTTGGAATGCATCGGTGCCGATTGCTGGGGCAGGAACTTGTCCAGTGATTGCTACAACTGGAACTGAATCCATATGTGCGTCAGCAAGTGGGGTTACAAGGTTTGTGGCGCCTGGTCCGGATGTTGCGATACATACGCCGGCTTTTCCAGTGACTTGCGCATAACCGGTAGCAGCATGACCAGCGCCTTGTTCATGTCGAACAAGAATGTGACGAATTTTTGAATCATAGATTGGATCGTAGGCAGGAAGAATCGCGCCACCAGGAATTCCGAACATCACATCAACGCCTGCTTCTTCTAAAGCACGCACGAGTGATTGTGCTCCTGTTATCTGTTCGCTCATCTTCCGCTCCTTTCTTCTCTTAACTATTCAAATTTTCTGCCTAGTAATGCAAAAACCCTCAGTTTCCTGAGGGTGCGCGTGATCTTCGATTTAGATCACGCGCAACGAATCACCACCACTGATGAAGAGAAGGTGTTCGTTGACATGTGCTGAATTATTCCGTCACGAAATGGGGTAGTCAACCCCTGAGATGGCTATCTCAGATTTTGGTACTAGTCGCAGACTGCCCCACGGGAGGCGGAACCCACCAATTTCACAAACTTCGATAGGACTCCATAGGTGTAACGAGGTGGTAGCGGCTTGAAGCTCTTACGCCGTTCCGCTAGTTCCTTCTCATCAACCAATAAATCTAAAGTCCGAGCTTTTACATCGATTCGAATTCGATCACCATTCTTAACAAGAGCTATGGGTCCGCCATCTACCGCCTCCGGAGATACATGTCCGACGCAAAGTCCAGTCGTGCCTCCAGAGAATCTTCCATCAGTGATTAGCAATACAGATTTACCAAGCCCCGCTCCCTTTATTGCACCAGTGATCATCAACATCTCGCGCATTCCAGGCCCACCCTTAGGCCCTTCATAACGAATCACAACAACATCGCCAGCGTTAATCGTGCCATCTTCAAGCGCATCCATCGCGCCTTGTTCCCGATCAAATACTCGAGCCGGGCCTTCAAATACATCTACACCAACGCCCGCAACTTTTGTGACTGCGCCTTCAGGGACAAGTGAGCCGCCCAAGATTGTTATTCCACCGCTAGATGCAAGTGGCGAAGAGACTGCTTTGAGAATCTGGCCATCTGGATCTGGCGGAGCTATCTCTTTTAGATTCTCGGCCATTGTCTTGCCAGTTACCGTAAGACAATCACCATGAATCAATCCGGCATCTAGGAGCGCTTTAAGTACTACTGGTACGCCACCGACTTTATCTACATCGTTCATCACATATTTTCCAAATGGTTTTAGGTCACCAAGTAGCGGGACTTTAGAGCCAACCCTATGAAAATCATCCAAACTCAAATCAACTCGAGCTTCGTGGGCAATAGCTAGTAAGTGCAAGACTGCATTTGTAGAGCCACCTAGCGCCATGAGAATGGTTATTGCATTCTCAAAAGCTTGCTTGGTGAGGATGTCTCGAGTTCTAATTCCTTGGCGTATTAGGTTTACAACTGCAGCTCCGGAAGCGATCGCGTAAGAGTCTCTCCGTCTATCAATTGAAGGGGGCGCCGCCGAGCCAGGCAGAGAGAGGCCCAGTGCTTCGCCAATTGAGGCCATCGTATTTGCGGTGTACATACCGCCACATGCGCCCTCGCCGGGGCAGATAGCGCGCTCGATCTTGTCTACTTCTTCTTGCGTTATCAGACCACGAGCACACGCTCCGACTGCTTCAAAGGCATCGATGATTGTTACATCCCGGCCATCTACCTTTCCGGGCATGATCGAGCCAGCGTAAACAAAAACAGATGCGACATTTATTCGTGCTGCCGCCATCATCATTCCCGGCAATGATTTATCGCAACCAGCGAATGTCACCATTCCATCTAGGCGTTCGGCCTCCATAACAGTCTCAACAGAGTCTGCGATAACTTCTCTAGATACCAAAGAGAAGTGCATTCCTTCATGGCCCATGGAGATTCCATCAGAGATTGAGATGGTGCCGAATTGCATCGGGAATCCGCCAGCTTCGATGACGCCTTGCTTGGAGGCTTTAGCCAATCTATCTAAGGAGAGATTGCAGGGTGTTACTTCATTCCACGAAGAGGCGATTCCAATTTGAGGCTTCTCCCAATCAGCATCGGTCATGCCAACAGCGCGAAGCATTCCGCGTGCAGGGGCTCGCTCTAAACCGTCAGTTACAAGATATGAACGCGGCTTCATCGGATTCTTACTCATGATCTCAACCTCATGATCTCAACCTTGCCCTAAATGCTTTAGCAATAACTCTCTTACTTTAGCGGCATCAGCCTGACCTTTTGTCTCTTTCATGACCGCGCCAATCAGCGCGCCGGCAGCAGGTATGTGTCCATTACGGACTTTCTCAGCAACTTCTGGTTGTGCCGTTATCGCTTTCTCAATCGCTTGTAGTAAGGCGGAGTCATCTGAGACAACTTTTATGCCGCGCTTCTCGATTATTTCGCTAGGTCTTCCTTCGTTATTGATGACACCTTCAACTACTTGACGTGCCAACTTGTCGGTCAATTCACCTTTAACTATGAGAGAGACGATCTCCGCGACATCGCTCGGGGTAATTGGAAGAGTCGCGGCTGGTACTTCGCGCTCATTGGCTAAGCGCGCAATCTCACCAAGCCACCAACTCCTTGCGCGGGTTGGATCTGAACCTAATTTCACAGTCTCCTCGACTTGATCAAGAACATCAGCATTGATCATTGCAGCCATCTCTTTATCTGGGACCTGCCACTCCTCTTGTAGGCGCTTCCTTCTCACCGAGGGTTTTTCCGGGAGCGTGGCACGGATCTTCTCAATCCAATCTTCGGCAGGCGCGACTGGAACCAAGTCTGGTTCTGGGAAATATCGGTAATCCTCTGCCTGTTCCTTAGAGCGACCTGGAGTCGTCTCTCCGGTGTCTTCATGAAAATGTCGAGTCTCTTGGATGACACGCTCACCTTTATCCAAGATTCCGGCATGACGAATCATCTCACTTCGAACTGCGCGCTCTACGCTTCTAAGTGAGTTCACATTCTTTGTCTCACTGCGCGTTCCCAACTTCTCGGCGCCAATTAATCGGAGGGAAACATTCGCATCACAACGGAGCGAACCTTGCTCCATCTTGACATCGCTTACGCCTAGTGAGCGAAGGATGTCCCGAAGCTCAGAGACATAAGCTCGCGCCACTTCTGGCGCGTACTTTCCTGTTCCAGTAATCGGCTTCGTGACTATTTCGACGAGAGGAATTCCGGCTCGGTTGTAATCAAGAAGAGAGTAATCCGCTCCATGGATGCGTCCTGTAGCGCCGCCCATATGAAGTGATTTTCCAGTGTCCTCTTCCATGTGGACTCTCTCGATCTCTACTCGATATTCCTTCGCCCCTTCTTCAGTGTCAATCTTTACATCGAGGAATCCGCCAAAACAGATTGGCTCGTCATATTGAGAGGTCTGGAAGTTCTTCGGCATATCTGGATAGAAGTAATTCTTCCTAGCGAATCTGGAGAATGGTGCGATTGAGCAATTAAGTGCTAAACCAATTGCAATGGTGTACTCGATTGCTTTTCCATTTACGACCGGCAACGCGCCAGGCAGTCCGAGGCAGACTGGGCAGACTTGGGTATTCGGAGCAGCACCAAATTCGGTGCTGCAACCACAGAACATCTTGGATTTGGTTCCTAGTTCTACATGTACCTCTAGACCAAGTACTGGTTCGTACTTCTCGATCACTTTCTCGTAAGCGAGCGCCATTACTTCGCTCCTAACTTTGGAGCTTTGGAGAGAATCGGAGCTCCCCACTTTGAAATCAAAGCTGCCTCGAGAGCGGCGCCCACTTGATAGAGGCGATCATCCTTCATTGCACCTGCCATGATCTGGAACCCAGCAGGAAGTCCATCTTCATCAGCAAGTCCCGAAGGTACTGAGATTCCACAGACCCCGGCAAGATTTGTCGGGATTGTGGCGATGTCATTTAGATACATTGCTATTGGATCATTCGACTTCTCGCCGATCTTGAAGGCAGTTGTAGGCGCAGTGGGTGAAACTAGGACATCAGCTTTTCCAAACGCGTTTTCGAAATCACGCGATATAAGAGTGCGAACTTTTTGAGCACTTCCGTAATAGGCATCGTAATATCCACTAGAAAGTGCATAAGTTCCAAGAATTATGCGTCGCTTAACCTCTTTGCCAAAGCCAAGTTCGCGCGTTGTATTCATTACCTCTTCAGCAGAACCTTCGCCAACGCGGATTCCATAACGCATCGCATCAAAACGAGCGAGGTTGGATGAGCATTCACTTGGTGCAATTAGATAATAGGCAGCTAATGCATAATCAAAATGTGGGCAAGAGACTTCAACGATCTCAGCGCCTAACTTGGACAACTCTTCGAGTGATTCATTAAAGCGCTTGAGCACTCCAGCTTGATAGCCATCACCTTGCAGCTCTTTGATGACACCGATTCTCATCCCTTTTACTGAACCGTTCTTGGCAGCATCCACTACCCGTGGCATCGGTGCATTAATGGAGGTTGAATCCATGGGATCGTAACCACCGATCACTTCATGGAGATATGCAGCATCTAATACCGTTCTTGCACATGGACCTGCTTGATCAAGTGAAGATGAGAAAGCAACTAGTCCATATCGAGAAACGCCACCGTAGGTTGGCTTTACTCCGACGGTTCCGGTAACGGCTGCTGGTTGGCGAATAGAACCACCAGTATCAGTTCCGATTGCGAGTGGAGCTTCGAATGCAGCAAGTGAGGCAGAAGAACCTCCGCCAGATCCACCTGGAATCCGAGTCAGATCCCACGGATTGTGCGTTGGAAAGTAAGCAGAGTTCTCAGTAGATGAACCCATTGCGAACTCATCCATATTTGTCTTGCCGAGGATTATCACTCCGGCAGCTTTCAAGCGCGAGACCACAGTAGCGTCATAAGGTGGGCGCCAACCTTCAAGCATCTTTGAGCCGCAAGTAGTAGGAACGCCTTGTTGGACCAATACATCCTTGAGCGCGAGTGGTACGCCAGCTAATGGCGATAACTTCTCTCCTGATTTCCTACGTTGATCTACTTCATTTGCTTGTTTAAGTGCACCTTCTTCATCCACATAAAGAAAAGCCTTCACATCACCATCTACATCCGCAATTCGATCTAGATGTATTTTGGTGAGTTCGACCGCGCTTATCTCGCCCTTTTCAAGGGCAGCAGCCATCTCTGTTGCGCTCTTTTCGTAGATCATTCTTCACCCAGAATCTGTGGGACCTTGAAACGCTGTTCTTCTTGCGCTGGCGCTCCTGATAGAGCTTGTTCCGGGGTGAGACTTGGACGATTCTCATCCACGCGGAAGACATTCGTTATGGGAAGCGGGTGTGAAGTTGGAGGAACATCCTTCTCGGCGACTTCTTGTACCCGAGCGACTGCATCGAGAATCACCGACAACTCGTCAGAAAGATGATCAAGCTCTTCCGCTGTCATTTCGATACGCGCTAATCGAGCGAGATTTGCAACATCTTCACGAGAAATCTTCGACATGGAGGTCACCTTACCGAAATTACTTTCGGATTTGGCCACTGCCTTTAGCTATCCAAGTGGTGGTGGTCATCTGGTCCAATCCCATAGGTCCCCTGGCATGCAGTTTCTGATTTGAGATACCGATCTCAGCTCCAAATCCCATCTCTTCACCATCAGTGAAGCGGGTTGAGGCGTTCACCATAACTGCTGCGCAATCTGAGAGCGCAATAAAACGATCAGCTGTAGCTTGGTTCTCTGTAACAATTGCTTCAGTGTGTTGAGTTCCGTACTTGTTTATATGTTGCATCGCCGCATCAACATCGGCAACAACTCCAACGTTCATCTCCAAAATTCCATACTCGGTCGACCAATTACTCTCTTCTACTTCTTCGGCGGGTATGCCAAGAGATTTAGTTGATACAAGAGCCTTTGCATCACAGTGCAACTTGACCTTTGCATCATTTAGAGCCTTCAAGACTACAGGTAGGAATTTTTCAGCTACCGCTTCGTGTACCAGCAAAGTCTCTGCAGCATTACATACAGATGGGCGGTGAGTCTTGGAGTTGAGGACAATTGGAAGTGCTTTTTCTAGGTCTGCATCTTTATCAACGAAAACGTGACAGACTCCAGCTCCCGTCTCGATAGTAGGAACTAGAGCTTCATCAACTACGGTCCGAATCAACGAAGCTGACCCTCTAGGAATTACCAAATCTACTTTTCCGCGCGCGTGCAAGAGTGCTCTAACTGTGTCTCGATCCTCTGAAGGTACAAGCTGAATGACATCAGGCGAGATCTCACCCTTTGCCAAGGCTCTCTTAATCACTTCTACTAGGACCTCATTACTCTTGCTCGCAGTGGATGAGCCACGCATCAATGCTGCATTTCCTGACATCAACAAGATGACTGCTGCATCAACCGTTACGTTCGGTCTAGCTTCATAGATCATGCCGATAACGCCAAATGGAACGCTTAGTTGCGTTAACTCCAAACCGTTCTCTAGCTTTCGTGAATTAATTACCCGTCCCAAAGGATCCGGAAGTGCCGCTACTTTCTTGGTTCCACCGATGATTCCAGTGATTCTCGAATCATTTAAGAGAAGGCGGTCAATCAGCGACTCAGACAACCCCGCTGCTCTTTCTCGATCTACATCCTCTTTATTTGCCGCCAAAATCTGAGCTCTTGAAGCATCTAACTCTTCTGCGATCGCGAGTAATGCGCCCTGTCTTACTTGGTACGAGCTGGCGCGAAGCGAGCGAGCAGCACTTCTCGCGGTATCTGCGAGTTGGGCAATCAATCCATCATTACTCATAGCAATACCAAATCATCGCGGTGAACGAGTTCTCGTTCAAATTCAGGACCTAGATCTCTTCCCAGCTCCTTGGTTGAGCGCCCGAGCATCGCTGGAATCTCACTTGAATCGAATCCAACAAGACCTCTTGCGATGACATACCCATCAGGCGCAACGATCTCGACTGTGTCGCCTGCGCTGAAATCCCCAAGCACTTTCGTGACACCAGCTGGAAGCAGAGAAACTCCTCTTTCTAACAACGCCTTCGCTGCACCCTCATCGACATGTAGTTTTCCATGCGGAGTTGCAGCATGCGCTAACCAGAGTAGGCGCGAGGGTTGTCTTTCGCGGACTGCCTTAAAGAGCGTTCCAACTCTCTCTCCTTGTATTGCTCTAGCAACATTTGAGAGAGAAGTTAGAAGTAATGGAATTCCGGCACCGGTTGCAATTCGAGCGGCTTCGATCTTTGTGACCATGCCACCGCTTCCAACCTTCGATCCTGCTCCTCCAATCTCAGCACCAGCCAACAAAGTCACATCTTCAACCTCGTATATCGCTGCTGCTCCGACTTGAGATGGTGGTGCGTCATAAAGCGCATCGACATCGGTGAGAAGAATCAAAAGATCTGCTCCGATCAAATGAGAGACAAGAGCTGCTATGCGATCGTTATCACCAAACCGAATCTCTTGCGTGCCTACAGAATCATTTTCATTGATGATTGGGACAACCCCAAGTTGGAGCAACTTGGTGAGAGTGCGCTGAGCATTCTGATAGTGAGATCGGCGAACTACATCGTCGATTGTTAGTAGAACTTGTGATCCCACTATTGAATAGCGGGCGAGCGATTCGGTGTATCTATGAACCAACAAACCTTGACCTACTGAAGCAGCAGCTTGTTGAGTAGCTAAATCCTTAGGTCTAGATGTAAGCCCTAGTGGAGCCAGTCCTGCTGCGATTGCGCCGGATGAAACGATCACTACCTCAGATCCTGATTGCTTCAGTGTTGCAACGACATCTACGAGCGCATCAACTGCATCCGATCTAAGTCCAGTTGCATCAGCACCAGTCAAAGATGATGAGCCGATTTTGATCACAACTCGTTTAGGGGAACGTAGTTCCTCGCGGCCGCTCATTTTGACTCACCCTCAATTCTTGGTGAGGTCGGATCAGCTACTTGATACTCCCATTGCTGGGCTAATTCCTCATCGTCTAGTTGATCGACTGCCTCTTCATCAAACTTCTCCCAACCTCTTGGGATTCGCAGATCGTCACCGCGTGGTCCAGCAAGAAGTTCGGCTCCGGCTTCAATGGTTGGCTCCCAATCAAATACAACCGCATCTTCGTCGCTGCCAATGCGAACTTCATCGCCAGCTTTAGCCCCTAACTTGAACAGTTCGCGCTCTACGCCAAGACTCGCCAGTCGATCTGCGAGATATCCGATCGCTTCCGCGTTTGCGAAATTGGTCTGGTGAACCCAACGCTCTGGTTTTGTTCCAGTTACAGTAAATGAACCATCCTCATTTGCGGTTACTTTGAATCCACGATCATCAACTGGCGTTGGCCGCAGCACGATTCGAGTCTTCTCATCGAGTGATTGACGAGAGCGATATTCAGTCACGGTACGTGCCATCGCGTAGAGCAATTCTTGAAGACCAATTCGGGCAGCAGCCGAAACTTTATAGACCTCGTAACCGCGCTCTTGGAAAACTGGGGCAACCATCTCAGCGATTGCTGCACCATCAGGTAGATCGACTTTATTGAGGGCGATAATCCGAGGGCGATCACTTAGGTCCGCTGAATAATTCTTCAATTCAGCTTCGATTATCTCGAAGTCCTTTAGTGGATCACGCTGAGTCTCGAGTGATCCACAATCAAGAACATGTACAAGGGCGGCGCAGCGTTCTACGTGACGTAAAAACTCAAGGCCCAAGCCCTTACCTTCAGAAGCACCCGGAATCAGTCCTGGGACATCAGCGACTGTGAATCTTGAATCTCCCGCTTGGACTACTCCGAGGTTGGGAACAAGAGTTGTGAATGGATAGTCGGCGATCTTTGGACGCGCTGCTGAAATTGCAGCGATCAGAGAAGATTTTCCAGCGCTAGGAAAGCCAATCAAGCCGATATCGGCGACTGACTTCAATTCCAGGACAAGTGTTCGCTTCTCCCCTGGTTCGCCAAGAAGTGCGAAGCCTGGCGCGCGGCGCCGAGAAGATGAGAGCGCAGCATTTCCCAGTCCACCTTGACCGCCTTTTGCTGCGACAAAACGTGTGCCAATTCCAACTAGATCTGCGAGTACTCGTCCATCTTTTGTGAGCACAACAGTTCCATTTGGAACTCCAAGTATCAGATCCTCACCATCAGCGCCATTCTTTAGCGCACCATGACCTTGACGCCCTGATGTTGCATTTCGATGCGGCGAGTGATGGAAATCTAGAAGCGTGGTTACATCTGGATCGACAACGAGAATTACATCGCCACCACGGCCACCGCTTCCGCCATCAGGTCCGCCTAGAGGAACGAACTTCTCGCGATGAACAGAGATACAACCATCGCCACCTTTGCCAGCGGCAGCGTGAAGCGTCACGCGATCTACAAATGTAGCCATGACGCTCCTCTCTTAGAAAATGAAAAACGGGCCCGTCGCGACGGACCCGTTCCTCTTAAAGTCCGTGTGTTACGAAACCGGTACGATGTTTACGACGCGACGACCGCGAGCGTTTGAGAATTCGACAGCGCCAGAAGCAAGAGCAAATAGCGTGTCATCTTTTCCGATTCCGACATTCTTTCCTGGGTGAAACTTTGTGCCGCGTTGACGGACGAGGATCTCACCGCTGTTCACTACTTGGCCACCGAACCGCTTGATTCCGAGGAATTGTGGATTCGAATCGCGACCATTTCGTGTCGAGGAAACGCCTTTTTTGGATGCCATTTCTCTTCAGCTCCTTACTTCACACCATTGATCGCGGTGATTTTCACGCGCGTGTTCTTTGAACGGAAACCTTGGCGGCGGCGATAGCCAGTCTTTGCCTTGTAGCGAAGGATATGAATCTTTGGTCCCTTGACTTCAGAGATAACTTCGCCGGTAACTTTGATTCCAGAGAGAACCTTCGGATCAGAAGTAACTGCATCGCCATCAACGACTAGGACAGCTGGGAAGGTAACGGTCGAACCAGGCGCAGCCTCAATTCGATCAACGAATACGGTGTCACCGACGGCGACCTTTTCCTGGCGCCCGCCAGCCTTAACGATTGCGTACACGATTTTCCTTCCTCGACTTCACTTTAAGTCACGCCCATCTTTAGACACTTCTAAGGAGCGGCGCGAGCAGGGGGCTAGGTTACGGATTGAGCGTAGCCAGGGTCAAACTGAGGGTCAGGAGTTCGGGGTTAGCACGCCTGAAGAGGAGGCTCTTCGGCGGCGGCGACCAAACTTCGGCTTATCAGCTTCACTCTCAGCCTTCTCTTCTTCGGGCCGCTTTTCTGACTTCTCTTCAGGGGCTTCCACCTCTTCATTGGCTTCCTCAGTAAGAGCAGCTGGCTTCATCTCGCGATCTAGCTTCTTCTTATCAACTGGCTCCATATGAACGTGGATTCCGCGTCCAGCGCAACTCTCGCAAGTTGTTGAGAAAGCTTCGATAAGTCCTTGCCCTACTCGCTTACGAGTCATTTGAACGAGTCCCAACGAAGTAACTTCCGCGACTTGATGCTTGGTGCGATCTCTTCCAAGACACTCAACTAATCTTCTAAGAACTTGCTCACGATTTGATTCAAGCACCATATCAATGAAGTCGATGACGATAATTCCGCCTAAGTCACGAAGTCTTAATTGACGGGCAATTTCCTCGGCAGCCTCCAAGTTGTTCTTGGTGACGGTCTCTTCAAGGTTTCCACCTTTGCCGATGAACTTTCCAGTATTTACGTCAATCACAACCATAGCTTCTGTTCGATCGATGACTAGTGATCCACCCGATGGTAGGTAAACCTTTCGATCCAAAGCTTTAGCAAGTTGTTCATCTACTCGATTCTCGGTGAATAGATCTTTTGTTCCAGTCCACTTCTCGACCTTTGTCATCAACTCTGGGGCGATATGGCCAAGGTAGTTGTTGATGTCATCCCATGCATCAGAACCTTGGACTGTCAGCTTACGGAAATCCTCATTAAATATGTCGCGGATTACGCGAATTGTTAGATCAGGTTCACCATAAAGGAGTGTTGGAGCGCTCGTTGAGGAACTCTCTGACTTCTTCTTTATATCTTCCCATTGCGCTTTGAGTCGCACTACATCGCGAGTTAACTCTTCATCTGATGCGCCTTCGGCAGCGGTGCGGACAATTACGCCCTCATCATCAGAGATTAGACCTTTCAAAATGTCCTTTAAGCGTGCTCGCTCGGTGTCTGGGAGTCTGCGCGAAATTCCACTCATTCCACCGCCAGGTACATAGACAAGATAACGACCTGGAAGAGAAATCTGACTTGTTAGTCGAGCGCCTTTTTGGCCAATGGGATCCTTAGTGACTTGAACTAGAACTGATTGGCCAGTTTTAAGAACTCGTTCGATCTTCCGCTCTTTATTGTCGGCAAGACCTGACTCATCCCAATTAACTTCACCGGCATAGAGAACTGCGTTACGACCTTTGCCAATATCCACGAAGGCTGCCTCCATAGAAGGCAGAACATTCTGCACTTTTCCAAGGTAGACGTTTCCAACATAGGAGATGTTGCTGTTCTTATTTACATAATGCTCGACAAGAATATTATCTTCAAGGATCGCAATTTGAGTGCGATCACCCTGTTGACGAACCAACATCTCACGGTCTACAGATTCTCTACGCGCCAGGAATTCAGCATCCGTGAGGATTGTTCCGCGACGACGATTCTCGCGGTACTCGCCAAAGCGATTACGGTCTCTTCCGCGGTCTCTATCTCTATC
>CAZFQY010000003.1:0-12549 GCA_964521265.1 uncultured Clavibacter sp. | reverse complement strand
TCTCTATCTCTATCGCGATCACGATCACGGAAACGATCGCGTCTATCTCGACGCTCAAAACTCTTCTTCTCGCGTGGTCGCTCACTCTGTGGTTTGTTCTCACGGACCTTTACAACGGTAACTACGCCATCTTCCTCGACGGTCTCTCCAGGCACTACGCCATCTGAACCCGAACGACGTCGACGGCGGCGTTTTTTGAAGACTGGCTCACCTGCGATTGCGTGTTCTTCCTTCTCATTTGAATCTGTTGCGGAATCAGAATTTGTATCTAATGCATCATCGCGTTCAGAGCGACGACGGCCCCTACCTCCACGGCGACGGCGGCGACGGCGGTTCTCATTATCTTGAGTCTCGCTATCCCGTCCCTCAGATCTAGATTCTGATTCGACCTTGACGGCGGCTTTGTTATTTGCCTTGACTTGTGGCTTTCGAGTCGAAGCAACTGGGGCTACAGGTGCGGCCTGGAAGATCGGGGTTGGTATAACCGCCGCCGACTTCGATTTCTTACCTTCAGCCTTAGTGCTTTCCTCTTTACCGCTCTCTTTAACGGTAGCTTTTTTTACAGCGCGCTTACGCGTCTTTTTTGGCTCATCAGCCATACCAAAATCCTTAATCCCCGCCCTTGTGGGCGATTTCTCTAAAAACCTTCGGTGGCGCCTCAGTTACCGGATCAGCCGACCGCACCTAAAGAGCGGTCTGGCGACCTCGAGGAGTCGAGGCGATTGCTGGGAAAGTATGTCACAGATGCGCAGTCACGCCTAATTAGCGTGATTTGAGCCTTATCTGGTGCGTTGATAAACGTTCTGAAGGAGCCCGATTGCAATCATGTTTGCGAACATGCTTGACCCTCCATAAGAGAGGAAAGGCAAGGGGACTCCAGTCATGGGCATCAAGCCCATTGTCATACCGATATTTTGAAATATCTGGAATGAAAACCAAGCAACGACTCCCATGGTGACAAGACGACCAAATAGATCATTGGTGCGTTTGGCAATCGCAAAACCGCGCATCAGGATCGCTGCGTAAAGAAGGAGTATGAATGAGGACCCTAAGAAACCAAGCTCTTCACCAGAAACTGTAAAAATGAAGTCTGTCTGTTGCTCTGGAACGAATCTTCCATTTGTCTGTGGACCATCAAAGAGGCCCTTTCCAAGCAATCCTCCGGAGCCAATTGTGATTCTTGCTTGTCGCAATTGATATCCGCTTGCCTGAGGATCAGCGTAAGGATCAATGAATGAACGAAGTCGATTCAACTGGTAATCGCTCACCTCGCCAGTTGCGACTGCTACATATGCCCCAGTAATACCTACAACTAACAATCCCACGACCCAGCGAATTCGCGCACCTGAGATGGCAATGATTGAAATTACAGCCGCACTAATAATTAGGACGGTCCCAAGATCTGGCTGCAGAACGATTAGAAGAATAGGAACAGCAGCGACAATGAGTGAATAAAGAACTTGACGGTCACTTGGACCCTTCTCTCCCGCATCTCGCTCAGAAAGGATCAACGCCATTCCAACAATGATCGTAATCTTGGCTAATTCAGCTGGTTGAATCTGAAATCCACCGGGTAGTGAGATCCAAGATCGGGCTCCATTCACAACGCTTCCCAATCCCGGAATTAGAACTGCGGTGAGGCCCAATACTCCTATCCCCCAGAGAATCGGCGTGTAAGCGCGCAAGACTCGGTAATCCACGAGTGTCGTGCCATAAGCCAGTGCAATACCGATAACTACATTGATTATCTGTCGCTTAAGGTAGTACTCAGGATCTTGATTATTCGCGGCAAACCAATCACGTGTAGCCGCGTAGACAAGGATTATGCCTAGGATCGAAAGCAAGAGCACTGCGATATTCAGTACCGGATCGCTACCAGTAAGGAAACGTCGCCGTTCTGACCTCGACTTTGTCATTGCGCTCTTCATGATCTCGAGACCAAACTACTATTTATTGTAGGAATTCTGGTTGATGGCCCACCCGGGAATACTGCTTCTTTTCCGCCCTCGCCAAAGATATCTTCGTAGATTCGTCTTACTCCCAAACCGCTGGTTGATGCACCGAATCCACCTTGGCTTACCATCATCACAACTACGAACTTTGGGTTCTTTGTCGGCGCATAAGATGCGAACCAAGATGTGTCATCTTTTGCAGACCTATCTAAGTTCAAACCGAAAACCTGACCAGTTCCCGTCTTTCCACTCACCTCGGTTCGCAATCCAGAGAATACGCCGGTCGCAGTTCCATTAGTAACGACGGCCCTAAGGGAGTTCTGTAGGAACTTAATTGTTGGGCGTGAAATTGGGAGTTCGCCTGTTATTTTTGGCTTAAACTCTTTGATAGTCCTATTAGTCGGTGAAACGATTGCTCTAGCAACTGTTGGTTTCATCAACTTTCCACCATTTGCAATAGCTCCATACATGACTGCCATCTGAATCGGTGTCATGAGCACATCACCTTGGCCGATTGAGAAGTTGACCATGTCGCCCGCTCTTACCTTGTCACCGTCGAGACAATTCTCTCGAGCGATCTCAATCAGGTATGCAGTGCGTTGAGATTTCTTCGCCCGCTTCTCGTAATTGCAATAGAAGTCCTTGTTATCTTCATACCAAGCAAGCTTCCATTCACGATTTGGTAGACGCCCCTTCTGTTCAGAGGGCAGATCGATCCCCGTCTTTTTGCCAATCCCAAAGCCAGCGGCAGTCTTGAAGAAATGGTCATTTGGGTTGGACTTTGGTTTCAGCCCACCATCGCGCACCCATTCATCGTAGGCAATCTGATACCAAATCGAGTCACAAGAGATTGCCATAGCGGTGGTCATGGAGATTCTTCCGGCCGCCTTGCTCTCGAAATTCTTGAAGGTGCGATCGCCGATCTGAACCGTCGCAGGGCAGTCATAACTAGTCTTTAGGCTGTAATTGGCAGCCACGGCTGCCGACAAAGAGATCACCTTGAATGTTGAAGCTGGAGCAAATACTCCTTGAACAGCGCGGGATAGCGCTGGGACGCCAGATACTTCGCTATACAACTCTCTAGCCTGCTTAACGGTTATTCCGTTCTCCCAGATATTGAGGTCATAATCTGGATAGGAAGCCATTGCTAGAACTCGTCCCTCGAGGTCAGTAACGATTGCAGCACCAGCATCACCTCGATAACCATTCGCGCGCGCTCTCAAAACTGAATTCTTGAGCTCTCTCTCAACAACTGCTTGTAATCGGGCATTGATATTCAATACCAGATGGTTTCCTGGAATTGGGGCTACATTTCTTGATTCACGAGTAACTGATTCCTTGTAGTTGACGATTACGGTTCTAACGCCAGGAGTACCACGAAGAGCATCGTCGTATACATACTCCATGCCAGCTTTCCCGATCAACTCATTTCGGTAATAACGCTTACCCTCTTCATTATTCAAATCCTTTTCGGTGACGGGTCCCACATAACCAAGGACGTGTGCACCTCGCTCTCCAAAGAGGCTGGGATAGTTTCTGATTGAAACTGGTTCAGCGTTGATACCCGGAAATACATCAGAGCGCTCAAGTAGTTTCAGAACTTGAGCTTCATTTGCAGCCTTAGTTATCGGAATTGGTTGATACCTATTTCCATTCCAACAGCCATTCTGGTCTTCCCTTGGTAGTTCGCCACACAATCTAGTTCTTATGTAAACATCATTAGGATCTAGCTCCAGGACTTGAGCAACTCGATTCAGCACGCTCCTGCCTTTATCCTCTTCTCGATCAAGAACTGAGCGATCTGCAGTCACCATCAATCCAGCCTTGTTTGCAGCGAGCGGCTCACCCTCACTATCGACAATCAGGCCGCGCAGCGCAGGAGTAACAATGTCGCGACTCTGGATATCAAGAGCAGCCTGTTGGTAGCGCGGGCCATCAGCAATCTGTAGGTAGAAGAGTCGCCCAAATAAAGCAATCATCAGAGATGCCACGAAGATCTGGGCGACGATGATTGCGAGCGTTGATCTATCTCTCATCAACGCTCCCGAGCTGTCAAAGAGAGCTGGTGGGTCTTGATAGCAGCTGGAATGTAGATCGGTGCGAGAACAAATGACCAGAGTGCATTTCCGAAAATTTCACGAGCCAAAGCCGAGAGTGATGGAACGTCTTGGCCGAGGATTGCACCAAAGATAATGAAGAGCACAAGTGCAAAACTGCTCGAGATTGTTGTGACCACAGAGAGAGTGAGTGGGCTAAGAGTCGAATCTAGAGTGCCTCGGACATATGTAGCTATCAAGAAGGCCAGACCTGTCATCGTGAAAGTCCACAACCCAAAAGGAGCTTCGAGCGTGGGTGAGAGATCTGCGATCAAGCCGGCAAGGAATCCGATCAGGATTGCAGAAGATCTCTCTTCTCTAAGAATCCAAGCTATCGAGAACGCCAAGTAAAGTGCGAACCCACCTAGGAAGAAATTGATTCGATTGACAAAGGCTTCTTGGATGAGGAAGACGACTAAGAGCAAACCAGCGCTTATCGGCAATCGATTGATTGACATCTTTACTCGCTAGGCGATGGAGTCACAAAGACTGTAACTGTTGGAGCGGGCCGTGGCGCAGCTGGTACGAGTGCATCTCCCGGGTTATTCCCCATGGAATCGAGAACTACGCTAACTATTCCGATTGAATTCAAATCTACAAATGATTCGACGCGAGCTTGTTTCGTCAACTGCCCAGCCGCATTCTCTACAAATACGATCTTGCCCACTGGAACACCCGGTACAAACGGAGCATCGCCAGAACTTCCTCTAGATAAAAGGACATCGCCTACTGAAATTTCTGCTGCAGCGCTAAGCATTTGCAACGAGAACAAGTTCTGACCTTCACCAGATAGAACGCCCATGAATTGGGAGCCAGCCACCCTTACGCCAACTCGAAATGAAGGGTCGCTCATCAACATCACAACGGCCGCGTTGGCTGTAGTTGACTTGACGACTCCAACCAAGCCAGAAGCAGCAATGACTGTCATATCGCGTCGAATTCCGGCGCTGGAGCCCTGGTCTATCACTATGGATTCGCTAATAGTCGCAGTTCCACCTTTACTAATTACTCGAGCGCTTACTGTCTTGAATCTCGCCTTACCAGCAAGATCTAGCACGCCCTTCAATTGCTTTAGCTCACCTTCAATATCCTCATTGAAGATAACTTGAGCCTTCAACTCTTGATTCTCTTCTTCTAACTCCGCAATTCGCTCACGAGTGTTATTTAGGTTGAATAAATCGCTGAAGAACTGTCCTACCGGAGAAATCAGCGTGCTCCCGAAACTCTGGAATGGCGCTAAGGCAGTTTGAGTAAATCCTCTAATTGATGAGACAACGCTAACGCCACGGAGATCTAAAGTGATGAGGAGAAGTGAGGTTACGAGCAGCGAGACAAGTAACAGTCTCGTCCGATTCGCACCCCTTGTTGCCATCTTCTCGCCATCGCTTATCTACGAGGCTCGGAGATCAAAACTTTCTCGAGCGCTTCGAATTCTTCGACACACTTGCCAGAACCTTCGACAACTGCAAGAAGAGGACGTTCTGCGACATGAATCGGCATATTGGTCTCGTGGCGCAGACGCTCATCTAGACCTTTGAGTAATGCTCCTCCGCCAGTTAGAACAATGCCTCGATCCATCAAATCTGCTGATAGTTCTGGTGGCGTCTTGTCTAGAGTTGCCTTCACTGCATTTACGATTGCAGCAACTGGCTCTTCTAGCGCCTTACGGATTTCTTCTGATGAGACAACAATCGTCTTGGGTAGTCCAGTTGAGATATCACGCCCGCGAATCTCCGCATCAGGCTCATCGCGAAGTGGATAAGCAGATCCAATTGCCATCTTTATCTCTTCTGCTGTGCGCTCGCCAAGCATCAGCGAATACTCACGTTTAATCCAATTGATAATTGCTTGATCCAATTCATCTCCACCTACGCGGATTGAACCAGCGGAAACGATTCCACCCATAGAGATAACCGCTACCTCAGTAGTACCGCCGCCGATATCAACAACCATATTGCCTGTGGGTTCATGGATCGGCAGACCGGCTCCAATAGCGGCCGCCATTGGCTCTTCGATGATGTAGACCTTACGTGCTCCGGCCTCATAACCAGCGTCTTTAACAGCGCGCTGTTCAACTCCGGTAATTCCTGAAGGAACACAGATAACAATTCTGGGTTTTGCAAGATATGTGTGCTTGTGCACCTGGCGGATGAAGTACTTGATCATCAAGGCAGTAGTGTCGAAATCTGCGATAACTCCGTCTTTCAGAGGGCGGATGGCGACGATGCTTCCCGGCGTACGGCCAATCATCTTCTTTGCTTCCGCGCCAACGGCGAGGACTGCTCCGGTGTCCTGATTGACAGCAACCACGCTTGGTTCGTTTAGGACGATTCCTTTGCCGCGAACATAGACCAATGTGTTCGCAGTACCGAGGTCGATTGCCATATCACGACCCATGAATGTCCAACGATTTAGCTGGTTTGCCATCGCACTACTCCTTATAGATTGGGGAAGAAAATCTTTATCTCACGCTCTGCCGACTCAACTGAATCAGAACCGTGCACCAAATTCTGCACAACTTTGGTGCCTTGATCACGAGCCAGATCACCTCGAATAGTTCCTGGTGCAGCAACCGTTGGATCAGTTGCTCCAGCGAGCGACCTGAAACCTTCGATAACGCGTTGACCTTCTGCAATTAACGCAACAATTGGTCCGCTCTGCATGAACTCCATCAATGGTTCATAGAACGGCTTGCCCTTATGTTCCGCATAATGAGCTTCGAGGATTCCGCGATCCGCGCTGAGCATCCTTAGTTCAGCGATCTTGTAACCCTTAGCTTCGATTCGAGAGATGATTTCACCAACTAATGAACGTCGAACGCCATCTGGTTTTACTAAAACCAGTGTTCTTTCGATGCCAGAAGAGGTGGGAGTCACGGGGAGAAGTCTATTGTGGATTTTCGGACTCGCGAGCCCGCTTGATCGCCTCACCCTTTCGCCCCACCACGATGGCGGTAATCCATAGCCCCAGGAATAGGGCGCCCATAAAGAACATCATGAATATATAGAAACCGTAGAGAATCAGGGCGAATTGCAGGACCCAACCAAGAATCCAGCCGAGGCGGTTGCGGAGAGTCGCCAAGGCGAGAACGTTAAGAGCCAGAATTGAATAACCGAAATAAAGTCCAGCATTAGTGGTCAAGTCTTTCGCCAATAGGAGTGCAAATCCAATCAAAAGGATCTCCATCGAAAGCACACTTCTTGCCAACATCTTCATCGTGAGTACTTCTTTCTAATTAGCGCTCTTGCTTCGCCGGCAGAGATAACTGAACCAGCGATGAGCACGGCGCAACTCTTATCATTCATCTCCACCTCATACTTTGCCTGAGATACTGCAGCATCAATCGCACTCTCGAGAGATTCCTTGGTGAGTACTCTATCTGCACCAAAAATCTCTCTTGCTTCATTAGCAAGCTCCTCTATGGGGGCAGCGCGATGAGAAGAATTCCGAGTGATTATTGCAGTCGTCATTACTGCCTCGAACTCTTCAAGAATACCGCTCGTATCCTTATCGCCCATGGGCGCAACGATGCCGATGATTGAATCAAAATCAAACTCGTTCTCAATTGTCTTTCTGAGTGAGATAGCTCCATGCGGATTGTGAGCAGCATCAATGATTACTGTGGGATTTCGGTGAACAATCTCGCATCGACCTGGTGAGGTTGCTTTTGCAAAAGCTGCCCTTACTAGCTCCTCATCTAACTTATTCTCCCCTGCGAAAACTTCCACAGCAGCCAGCGCGGTGGCTGCATTACTCGCCTGATGCTCACCGTGTAGTGGCAAGAAGAGATCTTCGTATTCACCGTATACGCCCTTTATGCTCAAGAGTTGGCCGCCGATGGCGATAGATCGATTCGAGACCTGATACTCCATTCCTTCCCGAATCGGAGTTGCCTCAACCTCAGCGCACTTTCGCATCAATACTTGAGCTGGATCTAGCTCTTGGCGAGCTAATACTGCAAAGGCGCCTGGCTTGATGATGCCGGATTTCGTAGCTGCAATCGCGCCTAAGGTGTCGCCTAGATATTGCGTATGATCCAAACCAATTGGCGTTAGCACCGAAACTTTTGCCTCAATAACATTTGTGGAATCCCACTCGCCTCCCATTCCACATTCAAATATTCCAACATCGACAGGATGTTCAGCGAAGGCTACAAAAGCAAGACCAGTGATCGCCTCAAAGAATGAGAGGCGATGTGACATCCGCTCATCTACTAGTTCAAAGTAAGGGGCAACATCTTTAAAGGTTGCGATCATGGCTGTTTCTGTAATCGGATCACCATTTATGGAAATACGCTCTAGAAAGCTCTCTAGATGGGGGCTGGTAAAACGCCCGGTCCGTAGTCCCAATTCAAAACAAAGTGAATCAATCAATCTAGTAGTTGTCGTCTTCCCATTAGTACCAGCTATATGAATAGTTGGATAAGACAGTTGAGGCGAACCTAGAAGATCTGCCAATAGTGAGATTCGCTCTAGCGTTGGATTTATTCGAGTCTCGGGCCAGCGATTGAGGAGAGCCTTCTCAATCTCTTCTATCTTTGAACTTGCCATGATCACTCCTTAGGGAGTGAATCCAAAAGGGATTTGATACGGACAATCTCGTTATCGCAAAACTCCAACCGCTCCTTTATAGATGCCACTACATCCATCGGAGCCTTTGCCATGAAGTTCTCATTCTCCAACTTGACCTTCGCAGTCTGGCGATCTTTCTCAATTGCAGCTAGATCCTTACTCAAGCGAGCCCTCTCGGCTTTGACATCTATTGCTCCAGAAAGATCAAAGGCGACCGCAAAACTTCCAACTTCGATTTTTGCACTCTGCTTGAAAGAGGCATCTGCCTTATCAAGTCTTACTAGGAAGCGAATTGAATCCTCATATTGCGCAAGCGCACCACTCATGCCTTCGATTTCTGCCTGAATTCGTGCTGATGTCTTTATGCCCTGGTCGCTCCTGAAGCGACGAATCTCGGTGATGAGGCGCTTCATATCCTCAACTACGGCGAAAGCTTCCTGCTCTGGTGTTGCCGATAAAGGTTTTGGCCAATCAGCTACTACGAGTGATTCACCGCTAGTTAACGAGGTCCAGAGCGCTTCAGAGATGAAGGGCATGCTCGGATGCATGAGGCGCAAGAGTTGATCAAGAACATGTCCTAGAACTCGCTTAGATTTTTCTGCCTCAGCTCCGCCCTTCGCAAAGGTGTCTTTAACAAGCTCGAGATACCAATCGCAAACCTCATCCCATGCGAAGTGGTAGAGGGCATCACTTCCCTTAGCAAATTCGAAGTTCTCGTAAAGTGAATCAACCTCTTCGATGGTTCTATCTAGGAGGTCGAGGATCCACTTATCAATATGATTCAAATCCGTTCGAGCGGGTAGATCGCCATTAACAGTGGCGCCATTCATAATTGCAAAACGCGTTGCGTTCCATACCTTTGTAGCAAAGTTACGAGCGCCCGCAATCCATTCGTCCGCTAACGCTTGGTCTGCGCCTGGATTTGCACCACGCGCTAGTGCGAATCGAAGTGCATCTGATCCATATTTATCCATGAACTCAAGAGGGTCAATAACATTCCCCTTGGACTTTGACATCTTCTTTCCATGCTTATCTCTTACTAGACCATGGAGTGCGATTACATGGAATGGTTGCTTTCCATCCATTGCGAATAATCCAAAGATCATCATTCGAGCGACCCAGAAGAAGAGAATGTCGTATCCAGTAACAAGTACGCTCGTGGGATAGAACTTCTTCAGTTCTTCAGTTTGCTCTGGCCAACCTAGGGTTGAAAATGGCCATAAAGCTGAGGAAAACCAAGTATCGAGCACATCCTCATCTTGAACCCAACCAGCTGGCGCAGTTTCATCGGGACCTACTACTTCCATCTCCCCATTTGGTCCGTACCAAACTGGAATTCGATGGCCCCACCAAAGTTGGCGAGAGATGCACCAGTCATGCATGTTGTCGACCCAATCAAAGTAGCGAGGCTCGAGCTCTGTTGGAGAGATCTCTACTCTTCCATCTCGAACTGCATCCCCTGCCATCTTTGCCAGTGGTGCAACTTTCACAAACCACTGCATCGAAAGTCTTGGCTCAACAATCGTGCTACAACGAGAGCAATGTCCAACGCTATGTTTATAAGGTCGCTTTTCCCAACCCAGTAATCCGTCAGCACGGAGTTGTTCGACGACCGCTTTTCGAGCAGCGAATCTATCCATGCCATCAAATTGAGTTCCGGTGCCTTCCATCACGCCAGCTTCATTCATGATGATGATCATCGGAACGTTATGGCGAAGGCCCATTTCGAAGTCATTTGGATCGTGCGCAGCAGTTACCTTCACAGCGCCTGTACCAAATTCTGGATCTACTAGCTCATCTGCGATTATGGGGATCATGCGGTTTACGTAAGGCAGTCTTACCTTTCTGCCAATCATGTGTTTATAGCGATCGTCATTTGGGTTAACGGCTACTGCACCATCACCAAGCATGGTTTCAGGGCGGGTTGTAGCGATAAAAATATGATCGCCATCTAATTCTCCATATCGAATCTGAACGAATTCACCGTCAATCTCTTGATAGTCGACCTCAATATCTGAAAGCGCAGTTAGGCAACGTGGACACCAATTAATGATTCGTTCAGCACGATAGATGAGTCCGGCATCGTAAAGTCTCTTGAAGATCGTTAAAACTGCGCGCGAGAGCCCTTCATCCATTGTGAAGCGCTCACGGCTCCAATCAACGCTGTCACCGAGCCGTTTCATCTGGCCGAGAATCGCACCACCAGATTCGGCCTTCCACTCCCAAACTTTCTTTACAAATTCTTCTCGACCAAAGTCATGTCGACTTTTGCCCTGGGCTGCCAGTTGTCTCTCAACAACATTCTGTGTAGCGATACCGGCATGATCCATACCTGGAAGCCAAAGAGTTTCGAATCCCTTCATCCGCTTCATGCGAATTAGAAGATCTTGGAGCGTGTGATCTAAAGCGTGACCAATGTGAAGACTTCCGGTCACATTCGGTGGCGGAATGACGATGCAAAATGGTGGCTTTTCAGATTTCGCATCAGCAGAGAAATATCCTGCATCAAGCCACTTCTGATAGAGCGGACCCTCAATATCTTGCGGTGCAAAATTGGAAGGTAGCTCTGACATAAGGCGGGATACTACCTAGAGTTAAGCAGTCTTCTCTTCTCCGCGCTTATTGCTTCGCTTAACACTGTTTGGCCCACGCTCGACGTAAACCGGCGCAGACTTCGTTTTAATCACTTCAGCAGTGACGACGACTTTGCCGATCTCTTTCTTGCTCGGAACCTCATACATAACAGGAAGCAAAATCTCTTCCATAATTGCACGAAGACCACGAGCACCCGTTCCACGAGCAATTGCCTGGTCAGCGATCATTTCAAGCGCATCATGAGCAATCTCTAACTCGACATCATCCATGTCGAATAGGTGCTGATATTGCTTAACTAGCGCATTCTTCGGTTCAGTGAGAATTTCAAGGAGAGCTGCACGGTCAAGGCTCTCAACCGATGTGACGATTGGGAGGCGGCCAATGAACTCCGGAATCATGCCGAATTTCAAGAGATCCTCAGGCATGACTTCAGCAAATGGATCCACCTTTTCATTCTCTTTGATTACCTTGAGTGCCGCATTGAATCCAACGCCAGCTTTACCTTTTCTCGCTTCAATAATCTTCTCTAGTCCAGCGAAGGCACCACCAACGATGAACAAGACATTAGTGGTATCGATTTGGATAAACTCTTGATGAGGGTGCTTTCTCCCACCTTGTGGAGGAACTGAAGCAGTAGTGCCCTCAAGAATCTTTAGTAAAGCCTGTTGAACACCTTCGCCTGAGACATCACGAGTGATCGATGGATTCTCACTCTTGCGTGCGACTTTATCGATTTCGTCGATATAGATGATTCCTGTTTCCGCCTTCTTCACATCAAAGTCTGCAGCTTGAATCAACTTTAGAAGTATGTTCTCGACATCTTCGCCTACGTATCCAGCTTCAGTTAGAGCAGTTGCATCCGCAATAGCAAATGGGACATTAAGCATTCTCGCCAAAGTCTGAGCCAATAAAGTCTTTCCACAGCCAGTTGGACCGAGCAACAAGATGTTGCTCTTTGCCAACTCGACGCCATCTTCACGGCGACGATCGCCAGTCTTGATTCGCTTGTAGTGGTTATAAACCGCTACCGAGAGAGATTTCTTGGCACGATCTTGACCAATCACATATTGATCTAGGAATTCATAGATTTCTTGTGGCTTGGGAAGCTCTTGTAATCCAAGGCCCGAGGCTTCGTTCAATTCATCTTCGATGATCTCATTGCAGAGATCGATGCACTCGTCACAGATGTAGACGCCAGGACCGGCAATAAGCTTCTTAACTTGCTTCTGGGTCTTGCCACAGAAAGAACACTTAAGGAGATCGCCGCTTTCACCGATGCGAGTCACAGTTGCCAACTTTCACTAGGGAAGGCTCCAATCGTAGGTTTGAAGCCAT
>CAZFQY010000002.1:0-62961 GCA_964521265.1 uncultured Clavibacter sp. | reverse complement strand
CCCTCTGCCGCTGCGGCCATTCCAAGGAGAAGCCTTACTGCGACGGATCACATCGCGATGCCGGATTCCAGGGCTAATTTCTCCCTCTGGTCTGACTCAACTTTTCTATCGGCACAGTCTGCGCCAGAACTTCAGAGTTCATTTGATGTAGCAATCATCGGCGGTGGCTTCAGCGGATTATGGAGCGCATTCCATCTTAAGAAACTAGATCCAAAGATAAGAATCGCAATTTTCGAAGCAAAGAACTTGGGATTTGGCGCTAGTGGTCGAAATGGCGGATGGGCATCAAGTGAATATCCCGTCTACAGAGGAACGTTAACAAAAAGGATTGGCTCTGCCCTCGCTGCTCAACTATTTGAAGCCCTTAATCTCTCGATTGATGAGATTGGGGAATTCTCCAATAAACACAGTGAGGTGGGCTTTGTTAAATCCGGCAGCCTCTACTTTGCAAGAAATAGAGCCCAACTGAATCGTCTAAAAGCCAAGGTCGAAGGAGGAAGTCTTCGGTTAAGTGGAAATGAGGTTAAGGAGAGGCTGAATGTTTCGGGAGCGTTAGGCGGAGTACTAAATCCAATCTGCGCAACAATCAATCCACTCAATCTCGTTCTGGCCCTCGCTACTTATCTCCGAAGCGAAGGCGTTTCGATATTCGAGAATTCTTGGGCCACCCCTGTTTCTGGGGGAGTGCTCGTAAATAGCTCACTTGTAGAGGCCCCAGCGGTTATTCAGGCAACTGAAGTCTTTGGTGAGCCGGGTCGAGAGTTCATCCCGCTCTACTCATTGATGGTCGCAACCGAACCCTTGAGCAAAGCAGTCTGGGAGGAGATTGGAAATAGAGAGCGATTCACTTTTGCTGAGAACTCACATATGGTGAATTACGCGCAGCGAACTCTTGATGATCGGATTGCAATTGGGGGTCGGGGCGCTACTTATCCTTTTGGGTCAAAACTTCAAGAGTCAAAGGAAGCGACCGCGAAAGTACACGAGAAGATTCGCTCGCTATTACGGTCTTGGTTCCCTGTTTTGAGTGAAGTTAACTTCACACACGCTTGGGGCGGGGCAGTAGCAATAACGCGAGATTGGGAGCCCTATGTTCAATGGGATCAGAAGCGTGGTTTTGGAAGATTAGGTGGATACGCAGGTGATGGCGTAACTATGAGCCACCTTGCTGCCAAGATTTTGGCTCATGAGATTTTGAATCTCAAAAGTGAATTACGAAATCTTCACTTCGTAAATCAAAAGATTCGGCCCTGGGAGCCAGAGCCAATCAGGTATTTGGGCGTTAACACAATGGTGAAGTTAAGTGGAATTGCGGATACCGAAGAGCGAATTACTGGTCGAGCTAGTCTCTTAAATCGAGTTATCGAGCCGCTGATTCTTCGGTGATGCGATCAGTCTCGTCTTGAATGCGCGAAGCAACATTCGCAAGACCCTCTTGATACTTCTTTGCGTGGTGGCCACAGAAAAGTAATTCGAATCCATTTGCCATTACAGCGCGCACATATGCCTGGGCGCCACAACGATCGCAACGATCTAGAGCGTTGAGGGGTGTGGAATCGAGAACTACGTTTTCAGTCATCTGCCTACCTCTCTGTGGTTTAACAATCTGTGCAGGGGAACATCAAACCATCTCGGGTTTATTCCCCGCAGGCTGAAATAGTTTTTTCTTGCCCTCGGGAGTGTCATTTCCCACGTTTATCGACAATTTCTCAGCATTTTCGGCGCGTAATCCCGATATGTGGAATAGCGCTGGATACCCTTCGCCGTCGTGGCCGAAAAAGATACGCGCTCTGTTGAGAGCTCATACACAGCAAAAGATCTCTCTGTTTTGGAGGGTCTTGACGCTGTCCGTAAGCGTCCCGGTATGTACATCGGCTCAACTGATGGCCGTGGTCTCATGCACTGTCTCTGGGAGATCATCGATAACGCTGTTGATGAAGCCTTAGCTGGACACTGCAAGAAGATCATAGTCAACCTTGAGAAAGATGGATCAATCGAGGTTCATGATGATGGCCGTGGAATTCCAGTAGATAAAGAATCAAAGACTGGACTGACTGGCGTAGAGGTTGTCATGACCAAGCTACACGCGGGCGGTAAGTTCGGTGGCGGATCCTATGCCGCAACAGGCGGACTTCACGGGGTCGGAGCTTCGGTTGTTAACGCACTAGCCTCTCGTCTTGATGTAGAGGTCGATCGCGATGGAAAAATCTATTGGATGTCATTTAAGCGTGGTGTTGCTGGAGTATTTGATGGCGATGGACCAAATGCTTCCTTCGAACCTCAATCAGGATTACGCACGATTGGCAAGGTCTCTTCCAAAATAACCGGAACTCGCGTTAAGTGGTGGGCAGATAAACAAATTTTTATCAAAGATTCCCAATACGACATAGAAGAGATCTATACGCGTGCTCGTCAAACCTCATATCTGGTTCCAGGACTCACTCTTGAGGTAAATGACAATCGCACTAAAGAGAAGAAGAGCGAAACCTTCTTCCATAAGGGCGGAATCTCGGAGTACTGCAATTTCATCCAAAGCGATGCCCCAGTCGGAGATGTAATCCGATTGACGGGCAAAGGGCACTATCAAGAAACTGTTCCGGTTCTAGATGAGAAGGGTCATCTCGAACCAAAAGAAGTGGAACGGGATATGGATGTAGATATCGCCGTTAAGTGGGGTAATGGCTACGAGACGAATATTCGCTCCTTTGTAAACATAATTTCGACCCCAAAGGGCGGGACACATGTTCAAGGCTTTGAGCGAGCGCTCACTAAGACATTCAATGAGTTTTTACGCTCCACTGGAACTTTGAAGAAGAATGAACCGGATGTAATCAAGGATGACATCCTTGAAGGATTGACTGCCGTCGTGACAGTTCGGATGCAGGAGCCACAATTTGAGGGCCAAACCAAAGAGGTCTTGGGAACTCCTGCTGTTACCAAGATTGTCCAACAAGTTGTCTCCGATGAGTTAAAGCGTTTCTTCACCACTACAAAACGAATCGATAAAGCAAATGGTCGATTGATTCTTGAAAAAGTCGCCAATGCTGCACGCACTCGCATCTCCACTCGAACCCATAAGGACCTTCAGCGTCGCAAGAATGCTCTAGAGAGCTCTGCCCTTCCTGCGAAACTATCTGACTGCAGATCTGAAGATGTATCGCGAACCGAATTGTTTGTAGTCGAGGGTGAATCTGCTCTCGGCACCACTAAAGCGGCGCGTAATTCGGAGTTCCAAGCCATCCTTCCATTGCGTGGAAAGATTCTTAACGTCCAGAAAGCATCGCTCTCCCAGATGTTAGATAACGCCGAATGTGCCGCAATCATCCAAGTTATTGGAGCCGGCTCTGGAAAATCATTTAGCCTCGAGGATGTCCGCTACGGACGGATTATCTTGATGTCTGATGCTGATGTCGACGGAGCACATATCCGTTGTTTGCTCTTGACCTTGATCTACAGATACATGCAGCCCTTGATTGAAGATGGTCGGGTTTTTGCTGCCATTCCGCCACTACATCGCATTGAAGTTCTAGGTTCGGGCGGAAAGAAGGGCGAAGTTCACTACACCTACTCGGATGATGAGATGAAGAAGCTTCTGGCGGATTTGAAGAAGCAAGGCAAGAAGTGGCGCGAACCGATTCAGCGTTACAAAGGTTTGGGAGAGATGGATGCCGATCAGCTCCGTGAAACGACTATGGATCCGGATCACCGCACGCTGCGTCGAATCACAATCAAAGATGCGGCTGACGCCGAGAAGATTTTCGAATTATTGATGGGTAACGAAGTAGCCCCGAGAAAAGAATTCATTTCAGCCGCCGACATCGATCGAGAGCGGATTGACGCCTAGTATCTAAGAGTTCTTTTTAGTCGATTATGGTGCGGCGTGAAGTCGCAAATTTCTTTGAAACTGCGGCGAGCTCATCAGAGACCTTGCCGCGAAGAGCTGATTCGCTTTTCAGCAGAGCCGTAAGAGCTGAGATTTCACTCTTAAGTGACTTCTGTTCTGTGTCCAATTCGATCTTCGACATCTTAGTAAGTCTGCGAAGAGGCATATCGAGGATGTGGGTAGCCTGTTCATCAGTCAACTTGAAAGTTTTCATCAGTGAAGCTTTCGCTTCCGTCGCATCTTCACTACCTCGTACGATCTTCACAACCTTATCTATATCAACGATCGCCTTTAACAGACCCTCTACTAAGTTCAAACGTGCTGTCGCTTTTTCTTTTCGGAAATTAGATCTTCTAGTCACCACTTCAATACGGTGATCAATGAAAACTTGGAGAAGCTCTTTAAGTCCCAAAGTCTTAGGCTTTCCATCTACCAGAGCGACTGCGTTTATTGAAAATGCGTCTTCGAGAGGGGTCAACTTGTACAGGTTCTCCAGAACCTTCTCAGGTTCAAAGCCATTCTTGATCTCAATGACAACTCGAGTTCCGTTTTGACCATCGGTGAGGTCGACAATGTCTGAGATGCCTTGGATCTTCTTGCTTCGCACTAGATCGCTAATCCGCTCAACTACTTTTTCGGGTCCGATGTTGTAGGGGAGCTCGGTGATTGTGATTCCCTGCTTTCGAGACGTTACCTTTCCTATCTCTACTTTTGCTCGGACCTTAAAGGCGCCTTTGCCGGTCTGATAAGCCTCAAGGACTCCCTCTTTTCCAATGAGAGTTCCACCTGTTGGAAAATCAGGTCCGGGTACGAACTTCATCAATTGCTTCACGGTTGCATTGGGATTTTCAATCAGATGTTGTGCGGCAGCGATAACTTCACCCAAGTTGTGAGGCGCCATATTCGTAGCCATGCCAACAGCAATTCCAGTAGCACCATTTACCAAAAGGTTTGGATAGGCAGCTGGTAGTACAAGCGGTTCCATGATCTGGCCGTCATAGTTGGCACCGAAGTCGACGGTGTTTTCATCTACTTCATCAACCATCATCTGGGAAGCGGAGGCGAGGCGCGCTTCGGTGTAACGCATTGCAGCAGGGCCAGCGTCCAGTGAACCGAAATTTCCGTGACCATCAATCAATGGCAAACGCATCGAAAATGCTTGAGCCATTCGAACAAGAGCGTCATAGATTGCGCCATCTCCGTGAGGATGCAATTTACCCATCACTTCACCTACAACTCGCGCACTCTTTACGTGGCCACGATCTGGTCGAAGTCCCATCTCAGACATCTGATGAAGGATGCGGCGTTGAACCGGCTTTAAGCCGTCACGAGCGTCGGGAAGCGCTCTCGAATAGATAACCGAGTAGGCATACTCAAGGAATGAATCAGAGAGCTCGCTAGAGACATCAACATCAACTATCTTGCCGGGAAACTCTCCTGGCTTTGGTCCATTCTTCGACTCACGTTTTGCCACGGCGCGATTCTGCCAACGCAAAGGCTCTTTTCTAGGGAATGACTCTCGGTCTCGCCCCGATAGTTGCGACACATATAGCTGCAACTTCTAAGGCACTAGTGAGAGCCGCTGCCAAATCCTTGGATTCAAGCCATGAAGCTAGAAATCCGGCAGCAAATGAATCGCCAGCGCCGGTTGTGTCTAAGACCTTTGTATCTTTAGCGGGTAGAGCAATTGCATCCGTACTGCCAATTTTCGCGACCGCTCCTTCCGCACCCCGCTTTATAACAATTAACGGTGCTCGACTCGCAAGGGCAGAGATTTGTTCTTCTCCATGAGCGATGCCAGTCAGAAATCTTGCCTCTTCTTCATTCATAAATATCCCCGAAAAACCCGCTATCAGCGCAATCGCCTTCTCTTTACCGAAGGCGCTCATTGTTCCAACCGATGCGACATCGAAGAAGATGGGAATATTCAAACCCTTAATGGTCTCGATAATTTCGATCACGCCTTCACTTGAAGCAGAATTAAAGAGCGAGTATCCAGATAGAAAGACTCCATCGACCCCCTCAAGGCTAGGGAGGTCTGACTTGTTTAGACCTGAGTTTGCGCCGGAGTCCGGGAACATAGTTCGATTCCCATGCTTATCGACTAGCACGACAACGGTCCCAGTCCTTGCTCCTTCAATTGGGAGATTTTCATGCTTTACGCCAAACCGCTCTAACTCCGAATGAAAATTAGCACCTGCGATATCAGATCCGATTCGTCCTGCGAAAGACGTTTTAACACCAAGGTGAGCTAGCCAGGTTGCCGTATTTGCAGCTGCTCCGCCACCGTGCATTGAGATCTCGGAGAGCGTGTCACTATTTAGGTTAATCTCACTCTTCATCTTGACGATGACATCAATCATCGCATCACCAATGCATAAAATTGATGTCATTTTATGAATTTGCGATTTGAGCAGCTAGCTTCGAATTGTTCTTGATAATCTCAACATTCACACGAAGTGATTCACCATTGCTATTAGCATGGAAATACTCCAACAGAAACGGAGTTACAGCCTTACCGGTTACCTTCAACTGATTCGCGGCCGCTAGTCCATCTCGCAACAGTCGCTCATGAAGTGATGGATCCATCGGAGAGGGAGTCGGGTTCGCAACTACTAATCCGGAGTCAGAAGTACCAACCTCTTTGCGCGCTCGCCAGATGGCGCCGATTTCTTGAGGCGAGCTTGCTTCGTGCTCTATGGAATATCCGCTATCGGGAAGATAGAAGCCTGGAAATTTCTTTGTCTTGTAACCGATTAGTGGGACGGAGAGTGTTTCCAAACGCTCCAAAGTGGCGGGAATATCAAGGATTGATTTCACTCCAGCACAGACAACTAGTACTGGGATGTTTGCTAAGGCGAGCAAGTCAGCGGATTCATCCCAACTTTCCTGTGCGCCACGATGCACCCCGCCTAGACCACCGGTTGCAAAGAATTCAATTCCAGCTAGATGTGCAATATGTGAAGTAGCGGCAACGGTTGTGGCAGCTGAGGAACGGTTTGCCGTTACGGTGGCAAGATCTCTAATCGACGCCTTGGTGAAGTTTGAATCGTTCGCAACTCGCTCGAGCTGGTTCCTCTCAAGACCGACATGGATGACCCCATCGATAATCGCGATAGTCGCTGGTGTGGAGCCCTCGGAACGGACAATCTCCTCTACCTCAATCGCAACTGCAAGATTTGAGGGGCGTGGAAGTCCGTGGGAGATGATGGTGGATTCAAGAGCGACGATCGCCTTCTTCTTAGCGATGGCTTCTTTTACTTCACTTGAATACTGGATCACAAGCCGGAAGGTTACTGGAAAGATGGGGGAGTGACCCAAACGCTTGCGCAACTCTCGCAATCCCTTTTTGCGACTCTAGGGTTGAGCGGCACCATAAACTCACTAGCAATCGAAGCAAATGAGAGTCGACGCGAATGTCTACTGCTGGTCGACGGTTTAGGTAAAAATGCAATCGATGAGTTCGCTGGGAATACGAAGTTCCTTAAGGGCTTGGAATATCGAGATACGCTGACAGCAACTTTTCCCTCAACAACTGCAACAAGTCTCACCTCTTTTGGAACGGGGCTCTCGCCTGGCAAACATGGCATGGTCGGTTACACGATGAGGGTTCCTAACAGCGGAACTCCAGAACGAATATTGAATGCACTGAAATGGGATGAGCGCGTTGATCCAGTTATCTGGCAACCTCACCAAACGCTATTTGAGCGCGCGAACCAATCAGGCATCAGCACCTCTCATGTGGCGGGTAAGCGATATGCCGATACGGGATTCACTAGAGCTGCTCTACGTGGTGGTATCTATGTTGGGGCTAACAACATCGACGAGCTCGCTTCAGGAGCCGCTGGAGCTCTGACAAAAGAGAACTCTTTTGCATACGTCTACTTGAATGATGTTGATGATGCTTCACATAATTCGGGATTCGGTTCAGAGCGATTCCAAGCTGCTCTAGAGCGCGTTGACCTTTTGATCTCAAGACTAATTAGGGAGTTACCAAAAGGCTCCCGACTATGGGTGACAGCAGACCACGGGATGATTAACAGACGAGATTTCGTGGTAGTCGGCAAAGAGAACGATTTACTTGAAAAGGTGAAGCTGATGGCTGGAGAACCACGGGTGCGATATCTATATGTAGACCAAGATGATGTTGAATCAGTAAAGAGTAGATGGCAAGAGTATTTTGGTGATCGGATAGAGATTCATACCCGTCAGGAAGCAATATCCGCTGGACTCTTTGGTGAGGGAGTTTCGGAGAGCGTGGCAGAGCGAATTGGTGATTTGGTTGTTATTGCAAAGGGAGAACTGGTGCTTGTAGAGATAGAGCGCGAGTCACAGCAGTGTGCAATGGTGGGACATCATGGTGGAACAAGCCTCGCAGAAGTGGAGATTCCACTTCTTCAGCTTCAACTTTGAGGATCTTCCGAATCGTCTTTCTTTTTACTTCTTCCAAACATGATGTCATCCCAGGATGGAATAGAAATGCGTCGAGTCACTCCATCCTTCTTAGCATCTGTCGGGATATCCGTGACAGAAGGTGCATCATCTGATGATGGGTCAGTTCTAACGGCGACCAGACGTGGGGGCTGGGGGGATTCACCCTCGGCTGGGAATAGGACGCCATGATCACTCATACGATCCTGCTTGGTTGGATGCTTTGAAATCTCTTCACCGCAGATCCATCTAGCCCCATCATCCTGAGAGACAAATGTTCGCTTGTTCAAATCAAAGGTCCAAGTCGCTTCACGCATTCCGTCAGATGAAGGGTAGCTAAGCACTAGATGCCAATTCCCATTATCAAGTCTCCATGTATTCCATGAAATCTGATTCATATTTACGCCACGGGGAGCAAGTCTCTGTATTACTAGTTCACGGAGTGGAAGTGAAGCTCCCTTTGGAGATGACTTTTCTGCCTGCTCGATAATCCAAGCGCGCTCTTGCATTATGGGACTCGCATAGCGTTCTATCTTTGTCACTGCTAAGCCGGAGATACGAGCTACTTCAGCAAAACTCTCACCTGCTCTAAGCCTCGCTTGAATCTCCTTGATGGAAAAAGATGGAGAGTTTTCACTTACTGCTGCTAATTTCCGTTCAGTCAGAGCGCTCCGCAAAGAATCATCAATTTTTATAGTGAATGAATTCCCATCGGCATCAGCCAATTCGATTTTCTCACCATCGCTGGTGCGGCCTACCACTCGCAGCTCGGACATGTGCCCAAGGTTGCCACAGACCAACGCTTAATCGGCGGAAATCAGGCTGGAATTTCGCTCACTTTCCTCCGCCATAGTTTCCAGAAGGGCGCAACCAATAGAACGGATA
Organism: uncultured Clavibacter sp.; assembly: GCA_964521265.1. Taxonomy (GTDB): domain Bacteria; phylum Actinomycetota; class Actinomycetes; order Nanopelagicales; family Nanopelagicaceae; genus MAG-120802. The sequence goes on along the minus strand of CAZFQY010000002.1, from coordinate 53,762 downwards.
GCCCCATGCAGATCAACGGAATGACGAATGCGACAGATACCCCTTGATTGTCAATGATGTAACCAGTGATTGCCGGTGGCAGAGCTCCACCGAGATTTAGAGCTGATATCGCCCACGCCAAGACCTCAGTTTTTCTATTCTCTGCAACAGAGCGTTCTGCGGCAGCAAAGCCAGCGGTTAATAGTGGTGCAATTGCCAGCCCATTGAAGAAAAGGACTACCCCCATCAGAAGTAAGTTCTCAGGAAGGAAAACGGCCACTAGATAGATGGGAATTGTTAGTATGAAAAGAAATGCCAGGGACTCCAAGAACCGAGTGGCTTCATTTCTCTTCCACTTGATTGTTCCAATTAAGAGAGCTGAAACACCACTTCCAAGCGACCAGATTGCTATGAAAAAACCACTCCATTCTCTGATTCCGTATTCCTCGCTATACCCGACTATGACAAGTCCAGCAGAACTAAAGAAAGAACCACACAACATCAAGGGAATGAAAAGCGCTCTGATGAATGGAAGTCGAATAAGTAGAGAATGATCTGCGCTCGGCTCTTTTGGGTGAGGCGGAGGTTCAGTAGATCTCTGGCCAGCAAAGAGAATTCCTCCAGTTGCGACCAAAAACATGGCGGCGAAAATTGCGTACTCAGGTGCAAATGTGACTGCTAGTAACGTAGCAATCACCGGCCCTGAGGTGAATATGACTTCATCGACAAATGCTTCGAACGAATATGCAGTATCTGTAAGCGCCCGATCATCACCGATCGCATGTATCCAACGTCTACGAACCATTTGACCCGAACCGATGACGAAAGCTTCAAACAAGAGCGCGGAGGCGAACCAAAGAAACGTTGGCGCATCGCTCTTTAGTAGGAAGACAAATGCACCCATAAAGAAGATGTGTAGGGGAGCAGTAATGCTGAGGATGCGACGTTGGCCGAATTGATCAGCCGCTCGCGACCAGAGGGGTGATGCAATAGAGAGCACGATGGAGGCTGCCATGGAGAGAACTCCAGCAGTCGCATATGAGTCTGTCTCCGCAACAACAAATAGAACTATTGCAAGATAGAGCATCGATATCGGCAGTCTGAGAATGAAAGCTGCGAATGAGAATCGCCAGCCCCCAGGAACTCGAAAGAGCTTCTTGTATGGAGCAAGCATGTTGGTGAGTCTACTTGTGATTAGATTCAACTATGACTTTACATCAGCAACTCCTGCAATTAGCTGAGGAAATTGCTTTCAAAGCGGGAGAGCTGTTAATGAATCGGCCTTCGAAATTCGAACTTGACCAAAAGAGTGGGGTGCTTGATTTTGCTACCCAAATGGATCACGAGAGCGAGAAATTGATTGTTGAATCAATACTAAGTGCCAGGCCAGAGGATGGAATCATCGGTGAAGAGGGTGCTAGTCGGCAAGGAAGTAGCGGTTACACCTGGGTTATTGATCCAATAGATGGGACAGTCAACTATCTATATGGAATTCCTGGCTGGTGTATCAGTATCGCAATTAAGGATGAAGATGGCGGATTGATTGGAGTCGTTCATTCTCCCTCGATTGGGATGACGTGGAGAGCGATGCGCGGCTCAGGAGCGTTCTGCAACGGAGTCCCGATTAGGTGTAACGAACCTGTTCCGCTTAATCGCGCTCTGATTGCTACTGGATTTGCATACGATGTTGAACGGCGCAAGCCACAAGCAGAGTTTGTCAAAGAACTCCTTCCGAAAATTCGTGACATTAGAAGAATCGGCGCCTGCGCCGTCGACATATGCATGGTGGCATCAGGCTCTATCGATGCACATTTCGAGGCTGGAGTTAATGAGTGGGATTACGCAGCAGCAGGATTGATTGCTTTGGAAGCTGGAGCAAACTTCAAATCCTTAAATGGAATTTGGAACGGTGAGAAATACTTCGTCCTTGCTGCAGGCCCTAGCCTCTTTGAGGCCCTTGCGGCCGAACTCGCCCCCCATGGCTTCGACCTTCGATGACTGCCCAATCAGCGCATAGAAGAGCCCTGATTTAACAGTCGCCGGCTCTTATGGCAGGATACGGCGACTAGCAAAGAACAACCTCTATCTAAGGATCTAAATATGAACGTGCTCGATGCGGTTGATGCCGCCTCCCTCCGTAAGGACATCCCTAACTTCCGCCCTGGCGATGAACTTAAGGTCCATGTCCGCGTTATAGAAGGTAATAAGAGTCGCGTTCAGATATTCCAAGGCTTGGTAATTGGTCGTCGCGGTTCTGGTATCCGTGAGACCTTCACTATTCGCAAGATCTCTTATGGCGTTGGCGTCGAGCGTGTCTTTCCAGTTCACGCTCCAGTTATCGAGAAGATCGAACTTGTCCGTAAAGGCGAAGTTCGTCGTGCAAAACTTTATTATCTCCGTGATCTCCGCGGTAAAGCGGCGAAGATTAGAGAGCGTCGTGGTGGGGAAGAGCTAGAGGCAATTTATGCTGAAGCTGCCCCAGCCGAAGTTCCAGCTGCTGAGCCTGAGGTTCAGGTCACTGAAGAGGCTTCAGAGAAGCCACAAGCTTAAGGAATGTCTCCTCGCGGAAAGGGTTCCGCACTTCGGGAACTGCCGATACTTCTAGTTTCGGCGCTGATCCTCTCGATGGTTGTAAAGACCTTCTTCGTTCAGTTCTTCTACATCCCTTCAGGTTCGATGGAGAACACCCTTCTGGTCAATGATCGAGTTGGTGTAAACAAGTTTGGCGCCATCTTTAGTGAGATCAAGCGTGGCGAGGTGGTTGTCTTTCGGGATCCTGCAGATTGGCTGAGCGTCCCGACAAGTGATGAGACTGGATTAAAGAAGGTAGCAAAAGACGCACTGGTATTTGTTGGAGTCCTTCCAGATCCTGCGAAACAGTATTTGATCAAACGTGTAATTGGAGTGGGTGGAGATCGAGTCGTCTGCTGTAATGCAAATGACCAAATTGAAGTGAACGGAACTCCAATCAACGAGCCCTACATCTATCCAGGCGATAACCCTTCAGATAGCGAGTTTGACGTGACTGTTCCGAAAGGTTTTGTCTGGGTTATGGGTGACCATCGGGGCGCTAGCGCTGATTCAAGGTTTCACACCCAGGATCCAAATAAGGGAATGGTTCCGCTGGATAAAGTAACTGGGCGAGCGCTCTTTGTGATTTGGCCTCTTTCCAACATGGGCGTGCTTGAAGCGGGCGAGGATTTGTCCAAGATTCCTGTATCTGGATGATTGAGCAGAAGCTTCTCGATTCAGGCATCTCGCTTATCGCCGGCGTTGATGAAGCAGGTCGTGGAGCATGTGCAGGACCACTGGTTGTCGCTGCATTGATTTTGAAGGACCTGCGAGATAGCACCCTTTCGCAAGTAACTGATTCGAAACTTCTCTCACCCGGTGAGCGGGAGCGCCTCTACGAAATCGTGCTGGAAAATGCGCTATCTCATGCAGTAATTGCAATCTCACCCGAAGAAATTGATAAAAGGGGACTTCATAATTCCAACATCGAAGGAATGCGCCGCGCAATCAATGCCTTAAATGTCTCACCGGAGTATGTACTTACTGATGGATACGAAGTTCCGGGTATCGCACTGCCTAGTCTTGCGGTCTGGAAAGGAGACCAAGTCGCGCTCTGCATTTCGGCAGCCTCCATCGTCGCAAAGGTATATCGCGATCGTTTGATGAATGAACTAGATGCTGAATATCCTGATTATGGTTTTGCGGGACATAAGGGGTATGTCACAAAGATACACACTGAGGCGATGGAGAAGTTTGGAATAACACCCATACATCGCAAGAGTTATTCCAATGTGGCTAAGTTAATTCGCTAATCCACAGCCTTAATCATTTTCCACGATAGCAGTCCCGATAAACGTACCTTCCCGCTGTGGCAAAGAATCAGAGCGCAGCAAATCTTGGAGTAATCGGCGAGGATTTCGTAGCCAGAACTCTTGTTAAACGAGGAATGAAGGTACTGGAGAGAAATTGGCGGATAAGGGAGGGTGAACTCGATCTAATCGTCGAAGATCGGGATGGGACGATTGTCTTCGTCGAAGTGAAGGCGCGATCGAGCATTTCTCACGGCGACCCCTTGGAATCAATAACGCATCAAAAAGCCTTTCGTATCCAGCGGTTGGCGTTAGCTTGGCTTGCTACTCACCAGAGATTGGGAAGTCGCTATCGAATTGATGTTGCCGGGATATTGGTAACCCGATCGGGTGAGTTCCTCTTGGACTATCGAGAGGGCGTCTTGTGACTCTTGCGCGAACCACATCTATAAATCTTGTTGGCTTAAAGGGTGAGCCGATTGAGATTGAGGTTGATGTCTCAAATGGTCTTCCCGCTTACTCCCTATTAGGACTTCCTGATGCAACTTTGAGTGAATCCCGGGATCGAATTCGCGCTGCAATTCTCAATAGTGGAAGAAGCTGGCCCAACCGAAAGGTCACAGTCTCGCTATCTCCTGCTTGGTTACCTAAGAGCGGTTCTGGATTTGATCTGCCGATAGCGCTTGCCATTTTGGCTGCTTCCGAACAGATAGACGATTCCAAAATCGGTAACTTCTTCTTTCTGGGCGAACTATCGCTTGAAGGGAATTTACGTCCGGTTCGTGGCGTGCTTCCCATACTGATCGCCGCAAGAGAGTTGGGAGTAAAACGAGTAGTCGTGCCTCGAGAGAATTTCCAAGAAGCTGGTTTGCTAAGAGATCTCGAAGTGAATTCCTTCTCTAAGTTATCTGAGGTAATTCATTACTTAGAGAATGGAGTGAGATTCGATAACCCGACCCTAATTGAGGCGCCAGTACATAGCCCAAGGGTTGACATGGCGGATGTCTCTGGTCACCGCGAAGGGAAAACTGCTTTGGAAGTGGGCGCTATCGGTGGACATAATCTATTGATGATTGGAGCTCCCGGCTCAGGTAAGACCATGCTCGCAGAACGCTTCGCTACTGTCTTGCCACAACTTGATGAAACAGAGGCTATTGAAGTTTCAGGTATCCATTCGATCGCTGGAACTTTAAAAGATAGAAGCGTGCTTAGCGCTGAACCTCCATTTATCTCGCCACATCACTCCATCACAATCCCCGCCCTAGTCGGCGGTGGCAGTAGCACCATAAAGCCGGGCGCCTGTTCGCTAGCTCATCGAGGCGTTCTATTTCTCGATGAAGCTCCAGAGTGCGATAGTGGAATCCTTGATGCGCTTCGTCAGCCACTCGAATCCGGATCGATCACGATAACTAGATCAGCGCTAACTGCTAGCTTCCCCGCTCGATTTATCCTGCTCCTCGCCGCAAATCCATGTCCATGTGGGCGCTTCGCCGGTCGCGGTCGAGGCTGCCAATGCACCTCCCTTCAAGTCCGAAGGTATCTTTCGAAACTTTCAGGCCCGCTTCTAGACCGAATCGATATTCGATTAAGGGTCGAAACACCTTCTAGGGCAGAGCTCTCAGAGCCAGTGAGGGAAACTAGCGCTGATATTCGGGCAAGAGTTATCGCAGCACGTGCAATCTCGGCAGAGAGATTTGCTGATTACTCATTTAAACTGAACTCTCAGATCCCTCCAAATCTTTTGCGCGAGAAATTTAGACCTACAAAAGCAGGAATGACAGCCTTGCACTCGTTACTAGATAAAGAAGAGTTGAGCGCTAGAGGATTCCATCGAACCATCCGCCTAAGCTGGAGCATCTCAGACATGAAGGGCGTGACGGTTCCTGGAATCGATGAGATTGAGCGAGCACTTACCTTGAGAAGTGGGCTACCAGGAGAATGAATTACGCATTACTTCGCCTCTTTCATGCCACTGATCCGGGAGATAAGTTCTGGTCTCGCGAAATTGCCGAGAAGAGTCCCGAAGAAGTTCTCGACGAAATCGAAGCCGGAAAATATTCAACCTCTAAGCGGTCGATAGAGCGTGTGCAGAAAAGACTTAAGGACCGGAGTTTGGACTCTCTTCTCGAGGAGATTTCACTCTCTGGGGGAGAGTTCATCGGTAGAGGCACATCCAAGTGGCCTCACTCATTGGACGAACTCGTATCGCCACCGTTGGGGATCATCGTCAAAGGGCTCATTCCAAGATGTAATTCGATTGCACTTGTAGGGACTCGAAATCCAACGACCTATGGAGCACGAATCGCGAGTGAATTTGCATCCGGTTTTGCAGACCGAGAGATAGAAGTAATAAGTGGTGGAGCCTATGGAATTGATACACATGCCCACAGGGGAGCGATAGCTGCCGAGGGCAGAACCACTGCTGTACTCGCATCTGGCATCTCAACTAAGTACCCGGCTGGGAACGAGAGATTATTCGAAGAGATTTCAGCGAATGGATCCTTGATCTCAGAGGTAATGCCAAACGAGAAGGCTCGACCAGAGCGATTCTTAACACGGAATCGCCTTATTGCCGCACTCTCTCGAGCGACCATTGTTGTAGAGGCGGCATTTCGTAGCGGCTCACTTCGCACAGCGCATGATGCCTCTGAATTGATGAGGATTGTGTTGGCAGTGCCTGGACCAATTACCTCGCCTACGAGCGATGGCTGTCACAGGTTGATTGGAGAACGTTGTGCCGAAATAGTCACATCTGTCTCAGATGCGATGGAGTTTCTTCCACAAAGTACATGTACCCTTTGTGTTGATGGCTCATAAATCAGCATTTGTTTCGATAGTAGGTAGGCCCAACACCGGCAAATCAACGTTGATCAATGCTCTAGTTGGCGAGAAGATCGCAATTACTTCCCATCATCCAAACACAACACGTGGGGCAATTCGGGGGATCATCTCTCAGAAAGATTTCCAATTAGTACTGGTGGATACGCCAGGACTACACAAACCAAAGACCACTCTCGGATCGGCTTTGAATCAAGTAGTAAACGAGAGTATCGAAGATGTGGACATCATCATCCAATGCATTCCTGCAATTGAGGAGATTGGCGAAGGCGACCTCTTCATCGCTAAACAAATCAGCAGACTCAAGGGGGCAATCAAGATTTGTGTCGTCACAATGATTGATATGAGCATAAAGAGCGAACTTCCCAAGCAGCTTATGGCGGCTTCGGAATTAGCCACAAAAGCTGGATTTGAGTGGAGTGAAATAGTTCCAGTATCTGCATTCACGGATACTCAGGTTGGTTTACTTATCGAACTATTGGCAAAGCATGCCAAGGAAGGCCCGGCCTTCTATCCCGTTGATATGAAGTCTGATCAGGAGCTGGAGCTAACCGTCTCGGAATTGATTCGAGAAGCTGTGATTGCCGAACTCTTCGAAGAGGTTCCTCACTCAATAGCTGTGATAGTTGACGATATCTCAAAGCGAGAAGATTCTGACTTGTGGGACATACATGCCTCCATAATCGTCGAGCGTGATAGTCAAAAAGGCATAATCATTGGCTCAAAAGGCGCCCATCTCAAAGATATCGGAACTCGTGCGCGCAAAGAGATCGAAAAGAAAATCAAGGCGAAAGTATTTCTCGCACTGCACGTCAAAGTGATTCCAAATTGGCAAAGCGACTCCAAAGCGCTATCGAAGCTAGGTCTACTTGGTAACTAGCTTTATTGGGTGATTAGGCGGGAATTGGTTGAGAGCTGGGTCTGCGGCTGGCGAAATATGAACCAATTAGTACTAGCGGTAGCCCGATGAGAATTGCGAGAGTTATTGGTTCTCCCAAGATGATTATGCCCAGTACTACAGCTACAGCAGTATTTGGATAGACAACTAAAGATGCGCGCGCTGGGCCGATTTCATCAAGAACTAAGAAGAAGATCCAGAAAGCTGCTCCACTGCAGAGAATTCCCAAGCCAAGAGTTGCGAGCATAACTTCGAGAGCAGGAAGTGACTCTGGCCTACTTGAAAATGCGAATGGCGCAAATATCACCGATGAGATTGTCATCGCTATGCCATTGATGGCCAGACCTGATACCCCAGGTGCTTTTCGGGTGATCATGTTTACGGCCCAGGCGTATGAGACGGCGGCAAAGAGAACCTGGATAAGAGCTCCAATATTTCCAAAGTCTGAGAGGCTCTCTATTCCTACAATCAATGAGATTCCAATCAAACCTACAACGATTCCAATTATTCTCATGCGATGCGCAGCTGTGGAATCTCCTGTCTGGTGAGCAAAAAATGTGGCCCAAATAGGTACGGTTGCAACTAGGAGCGCCACAACCCCGGATGAGAGGTCACGTTGCGAGTTCGTGATGAGCGACCAGGGAATCACCATCTCTAAGACTGCGTAGAGAAGAATGTAGCGCCAATAGGGAAGTGCGCTCTTTAATGATCCCTCTCGCAATGCAAGAGGAATGAGAAATGCAGCGCCGATCAGAAGTCTAGAGAAGACAATCATGGGAGTTGATAACTCTTCGACGGCTACTTTCATGAATAGATAGGGAACTCCCCAGAGAAGACCAACGAGGCCGAAAAGCAACCAGCCTTTGCGCGACATTAAATGAGACTCCGATACAGATTGATTGTCTGGTTGGCAACCTTATCCCAGCCAAACTCAGCGATTGCGCGCTTTCTGCCCGCCAGCCCAAATTCTCTTGCGAGAGATTCATCACCGAGAACTTTGATTAGCGAGTCCGCGAGCTCTTTTTCGAAAGTCTTAGCATCAGGATCAAATTGAACGAGAATCCCTGTTTCATTAGATCTCACAACTTCAGGTATTCCGCCGACGGCGCTTGCAACCACAGCCGTCTCGCAAGCCATCGCTTCAAGATTCACTATTCCAAGTGGCTCATAAACAGAAGGACAGACGAAGACTCTTGCGGCAGTCAGAATCGCCACGAGTTCCTCATGAGGCAGCATCTCCTTGATCCAAACGATATTTCCGCGCTCTTCTTGAAGTTCCTTGATCAGTGCTTCGACTTCTGCACCAATCTGGGGTTCATCCGGGCTGCCTGCAGCCAACACGAGGGAATAACTATGTGGAATCGACTTCCAAGACCTTAGGAGATGGGCCAGCCCTTTTTGTCGAGTAATTCGTCCGACAAAAAGTGCGAAGGGTCCGCTTATTCCATATTTCTCCAGTACAGCTGGGTTATCTATTGGCTGGAATCGCTCAGTATCAATTCCATTTCGAATGGTCTTCACTTTAGATGGATCGATTTTGGGATATGAAGCTATTACATCTTTACGCATTCCATCGCTGACAGCGATGATTGCTGTAGCGCTCTCGTAAGCGAGCTCTTCTACCCATGATGAGATTTGGTATCCACCCCCAAGTTGTTCAGCCTTCCAGGGGCGAAGCGGTTCTAAAGAATGCGCTGTTACTACATGTGGAACTTTATAAATCTTGCTCGCAAGGTATCCGGCGAAATTGGCATACCAGGTGTGAGAATGAATGAGATCAGTCGCCTTAATGTTCAAGGCCATATCCATGTCGATTAAGAGAGTCTGGAGCGCGGGGTTTATCTCAGTGAATGGGGCCTTCAATTCGTAGCCCTTTGCATCAGTTCGAGGTCCACCAAAACAATGAACCTCAGAGTTCACTTCTCCGGTCGCGCCTAGAGCCTCAACCAAGTTTTTGACGTGAACGCCAGCACCACCATAGATCTTAGGTGGCCATTCTCTGGTCAATAGAGCTATCGAAAGTGACTTCCCGCTATTCACTAAGCAAGAGTATCGTTCGCTCATGGCGCGCTTGGATCTACCACTTGGAATAGTTCTCGCGGGTGGCGAAGGAAAGCGCCTCATGCCTCTAACTGCAGATCGCGCTAAACCGGCAGTTCCATTTGGCGGTTCATATCGCCTGGTTGACTTCGTGCTTTCGAATTTAGTTAACGCGGGATTCCTTCGTATTGCAGTTTTGACACAATATAAATCGCATTCACTCGATAGACACATTACAACTACGTGGCGGATGTCGACTCTATTAGGGAATTACGTAACCCCAGTCCCCGCGCAACAGAGACTTGGTCCACGCTGGTATACGGGAAGCGCAGATGCAATTCTGCAGAATTTCAATTTGATCCATGACGAGAATCCAAAACATGTAATTGTCTTCGGCGCAGATCACGTCTATCGAATGAATCCTGATCAGATGTATCAACAGCATTTATCCACGGATGCGGGCGTAACTGTCGCAGCTATAAGGGTTAAGCGAAGCGAAGCTTCTCAATTCGGAGTTATCGAGCTTGCCGAAGATGGAATCACCATAAAGGCATTCCATGAAAAGCCCGAGAACCCTCCTGCAATGCCGGGGAATCCAGAGATGTCCTTGGTCTCTATGGGAAATTACATTTTCCGCAGAGATGCGATGGAAGAGGCGCTGATTCTTGATGCAGAGGACATTGATAGTCGCCACGACTTAGGTGGAAACATAATTCCAGCAATGACTAAGAATGGCCAAGCAAAGGTGTATGACTTCGCCAACAACGTAGTTCCGGGCGAGACAGAGAGGGATAGAGGTTATTGGCGCGATGTAGGAACAATCGACTCTTACTTCGACGCACATATGGATCTCGTATCAGTCCACCCAATCTTCAATCTCTATAACCGCCAGTGGCCGATACTTACAAATCCACCCTCTCTTCCTCCGGCAAAATTCTCAGAGCGCGGAATTGCCTTTGACTCTGTAGTCGGTGCCGGTTCGATAATCGCAGGCGGGGAGATGCATAGAACAGTTGCTTCTTACGATGTTCTGGTTGGTCGCGATGCGAGAGTTGAGGGTTCAGTGCTGATGCCATCAGTGCGAATCGGTGATGGTGCTCATGTAAAGAATGCCATCCTGGATAAGAATGTCGTAGTCGAACCAGGTGCAAAGATAGGTGTTGATCTCGAGCGCGATCGAGAGCGCTTCACCGTCTCCGAGGGGGGAATTGTCGTGGTCGGCAAGGGCGTGACCGTTACTCGTTAGATCTCTCCTCGCTCCAACGCTTTAAGAACTTTATCTCCGCGCTTAACGGTCTCTTCCAGGTCGCTTAACTTCTTCATTCCATTTATCTGTTGAAACATCCGGTGATTCCTCTTGAATCGCTCATGATTTCTTGCAATGTAGTGCCAGTACAAAGTCGTGAAAGGACATGAGTCATCCTCAGTTCTAGTCTTTGGGTTGTAAGAACATTGGCCACAATAATTGGACATGCGTGAGATGTAAGCACCACCCGCAACATAGGGCTTTGTCGACATCTTTCCGCCATCGGCATGAAGGCTCATTCCGATTACATTTGGAACCATCACCCAATCAGCCGCATCGATGAAAACTTCTCTCATCCAAGCCAAGAATTGTGCTGGCTCCACGTCTGCCAATGCAGCTAGATTGCTTAGGACCATGAGTCGAGGAATGTGGTGAACCCAAGACCGCTCTTCTATCTGCGAGACGACTTCGCTCACGCATCTCATCTTTGTCTGCTTTGAGTCAGTAAAGAGCGGCAATAGTTGTCGCGAAGATCCCAATTCGTTTAAATCTCTATATTCGGCGCCGAAATACCAGTACAACCCATTTATGTATTCGCGCCATCCAATAATCTGGCGGATGAAGCCTTCACAGGAGGAGATTGGAACTCCGCCTTTCTCAAATCTCTTTATAGCCTCAGATACGATCTCTTCGGGAGAGATTAAACCGATATTCAAATATGGGCTTAGAAGAGAATGATTCAGCGCCCAATTCTCAGTTGTCATGGCATCTTCATATGGACCAAAATCTCTAAAGGACTCGTTAAGGAATCGATCTAGCTGATCTAGAGCTGCAGCTCTCGTTGTTCCCCAAGTTGTATCGCTTAAGGAACCTACGAGATCCAGCGAAGAGATCTCATCGATTACCGCTAGATCAATGGCATCTCGCGTGCGCTCTGGATAGGAGGGCCAAGCGTGACCAAGCTTTGGAGGCGGTAATCGGTTATCTTCATCAAAGTTCCACCTACCACCCTGTGGTTCACCATTATCCATCAAGATGTCTAGCCGCTCTCTTTGGAAGCGATAGAAGTTCTCCATCTTTAGAGACTTCTGGGACTTTGCCCATTCGATAAAGACTTCACGCGGCGTGAGGAAGAAATCATTTTCGAGTAGTTGAACGCCAATGCTCTTAAGACTTTCCGTGAGGCGATAAGAAGAAGGTTGGGCCGCAATAACTTTCGAGAAGCCTTTCGAAATCTTACTTATTCCAGATGCTGTATCGCTTGCTTTTTCATAGTGGACTGTAAATCCTTCTTGACGTAATTCCTCAGCAAAATGGCGAGCAGCCGAGAGAAGGAAAAAAAGACGTTGGCGATGCCAGCGCGCACCTGAGAGCATTCTCTGACTCTCGACAAAGATGACCTCGTGTTTTGCAGGGTCGGCATCCCTGAGCGCACCTCTATGGCGATTTAGGTTGTCGTGAGCAATATAAATCAAGGTCTTGGGCATCACGGAAAGAGTAGTGGGGTAGGGGTAGAATCTCGCTCTGGATCAGAGTTGATCAATTCATTGAGTCATCGGAGAAGTTGAAAAATGCGCTTTGGTGTTCTAACTGGTGGTGGGGATTGTCCCGGTCTTAATGCTGTCATCCGTGCTGTCGTCCGCAAGGGCGAGAAGGAGTACGGCTATGAATTCATTGGATTTAGAGATGGCTGGAAGGGGCCTCTAGAGGGTCTCACGATGCCCTTGAATATAAAGGCAACTCGCGGAATCCTGCCACGCGGTGGAACGATCCTTGGTTCTTCACGTACCAATCCATTCAAAATAGAGAATGGCGTTGAGCGGATAAAAGAGAATCTCGCAAAGATGAATGTGGATGCGCTGATTGCAATTGGCGGGGAGGACACCCTAGGTGTAGCCACGAAGCTCGATGCCCTGGGCGTGAAAGTCATCGGCGTTCCCAAGACAATTGACAATGATTTGAACAATACCGATTACACATTTGGCTTTGATACAGCTGTAAACATTGCAGTAGAGGCAATCGATCGCCTACACACCACAGCGGAATCTCATCATCGCGCTCTAATAGTCGAAGTGATGGGCCGCCATGCTGGATGGATTGCATTGCACTCTGGTCTAGCGGGAGGCGCCTCTTGCATTCTTATCCCAGAAGTTCCATTTGATATTGAGAAGGTTTGTAAATTGGTTGAATCTCGTTTCCAACAGTCATATGCGCCAATTGTTGTAGTTGCCGAAGGCGCTCTTCCTAAAGATGGAACGATCGTAACTAAGGATGGATCATTGGATTCCTTTGGTCATGTCAAGCTCTCTGGTATTGGCGAGTGGCTGGCCAAAGAGATTGAAACTAGAACTGGAGCCGAGGCGCGCACTTCAATACTTGGACATATCCAGCGCGGCGGAACTCCGACTGCCTTCGATCGAGTTCTTGCCACTCGATTTGGAATCCACGCAATCACCGCAGCTCATGAAGGTGATTGGGGCAAAATGGTGGCGCTACATGGAACCGATATCGTCCGTGTGCCGTTGAAGTCAGCCACGGACAAGTTGAAGACTGTAGATCCACGCTTACTTGCCGAAGCAGAAGTCTTCTTCGGATAATCAAGTAGCGCCTAACGAGCGTTTCTACCTAACCTTCTCCTATGTCTGCGCAAATCGAATCTCTCTTCGATAGTTCGCTTCACGCTGCCCAGCAACCCCAATGGCCAGATAGAGCGAAGTTAGATCTTGCGGTCAAGGAACTCAAGAGTCTCCCACCCCTCGTATTTGCTGGCGAATGCGACAACCTCAAAGCCAAGATTGCACAGGCTGCTAGAGGAGAAGCTTTCTGGTTACAGGGCGGAGATTGCGCAGAAACTTTTGCGGGAGCTACCGCAGATTCAATTCGTAACCGAATAAAGACAATCTTGCAGATGGCTGCAGTCCTTCAATATGGAGCGAGCATGCCAGTTATCAAAGTTGGAAGAATGGCGGGCCAGTTCGCTAAGCCAAGGAGCAATAACTTTGAGAAGCGAGGCGATGTAGAGCTTCCAGCGTATCGAGGCGATGCAGTGAATGATCTTGAATTCACTGAGGAAGCTAGGACTCCCGACCCCGCTCGACTTGTTAAGGTTTACAACACATCCTCTGCAACTTTAAATTTAGTTCGCGCATTCACCCAGGGCGGTTTTGCTGATCTCCGCTTGGTTCATGAGTGGAATAAAGGTTTTGTAAAAGATTCAAATAGTGGTGCGCGTTATGAAGCCCTCGCGAAAGAGATTGGTCGCGCGCTGGATTTCATGCGATCTGCCGGAATCAATCCAGAAGAGTTCAAGACCGTCGATTTTTACTCATCCCATGAGGCTCTAATCCTTGAATACGAAAAAGCGCTAACTCGAATCGATTCGCGCACCGGACTTCCTTATGATGTCTCGGCTCACTTTGTTTGGATAGGCGAGAGAACTCGACAACTAGATGGTGCGCATATTGACTTCGCCAAGAAGATAAAGAATCCCATTGGCGTGAAGTTAGGACCCAAGACAAGCGTTGAGGAGATGATGAGTCTCATCGAAACCCTGAATCCCGATGATGAGCCAGGTCGACTCACCTTCATTACGAGAATGGGTGCAAAGAATATTCGAAGTGTTCTTCCGCCCCTGGTTGATGCAGTAAAGAAGAGCGAAAAGAGCATCCTCTGGGTCTGCGATCCAATGCACGGTAACACCTATGAAGCCCCGAGTGGATTCAAGACTAGAAGCTTTGATGATGTACTCGATGAAGTAAGGGGATTCTTTGAAGTTCATCATTCGCTGGGGACTCATCCAGGAGGAATTCACATTGAGTTGACTGGGGATGATGTGACGGAGTGTGTCGGCGGCGGCGCAGAGATTTCCCATGAGGACCTGGCTACCCGGTATGAAACCGCCTGCGATCCAAGGCTTAACCACACCCAATCTCTTGAGCTCGCATTCCTGCTTGCAGAGATGCTCCGTGATCACAAGTAACTAGGACTATCAGTTCGGGAGCAGTAGGCGTAGGCTCCCAAAATGCTCAGTAGGGCGACCTTTAAGACTCCCGTCGGAACTCTCTACCTGATTTCTCACGAACACCTTTTGCTTGCTTCAGGTTTTTCGAATTTCAAGGAATTAACAAGCCAATTAGATGAAGATGATCGTGGGCAAGATATTAAAGAAGTTAAGCGATTACCCATAATCACAGATCTTCTTGAAGATTATTTCTCAGGTGATTTAAGAGCGCTAGACGGAATAAGTGTGCGGCAACCGGGTGAGAAATTCTCCCAAGCAGCCTGGAAGGCGATGAGGAAAGTTGCTCCAGGAAAGACAATCTCGTACGGCGAGTTAGCAAAGCGCGCAGGTTCAGCTGATGCTGTCAGAGCAGCAGGTAGCGCATGTGCTCGAAATCTGATTGCGCTTGTTGTTCCATGTCACCGAATAGTTAAAACAGGTGGGGCCTTAGGGAATTATGCCTATGGGCTTAGAGTTAAGGAATGGCTACTTAGCCATGAAGGCGCGCTCAAGTAGATTCTTGAGCACAGCAATCGCACGATCGACACCCTGATCATCTACATCCATGTGGGTAACTAGCCTCACGTATTTGGGACCGAGTGCTCCTATCCATACATCTTCTCTCTTGGCTGCATCAGCAAACTCTGAGGCGCTCCACGAGGAGCCACTGAGGTCGAGCCCGACAATATTGGTCTCTATCTCTGATGGATTCACCGTCGAAGGAACAACGGAGTTGCAAGCAATAGCCAGTAACTTGGCTTTGCTGTGATCATCGACCAGTCGCTTAATGTTGTGATCCAAAGCGTAATGACCAGCAGCCGCAAGTAAGCCCACCTGACGCATTCCTGCTCCGTATCGCTTACGCCAGACTCGAGCAGTTGCAACTCTTTCTTTACTACCAATCATGAGTGAACCCACTGGAGCACCTAAACCCTTCGAGAGACAGACGCTGATTGTTTCGAAATTCTCCCCGTACTCCTTAAATGAGACTTTGGACGCTACATGAGCATTCCAGATACGCGCGCCATCGAGATGCAATTTCAAACCAAGAGGGGCGGCTCCTTTCGCTAACTTCTCAATCTCAGATATTGGTTGGACTGTCCCGCCACCGAAGTTATGGGTGTTTTCAACGGCAATCGCCGTTGTCGAGACTAGATAAGGACCGGAATTGGGTCTTGCCATCTCTAGCGCCGAATCAGCATCAAGCAAACCACGCTTCGCAGCCCAAGTTCGAGTTGTGATCCCACTGAAGGCTGCAGCTGCTCCCAGTTCTGCGCGAACGATATGAGAGTTACTCTCACAGATTAACTCTTGACCGGGGGATACTAAAGTTCTAATGGCGAGTTGGTTGGCAAGCGAACCACTCGGAGTGAAGATTGCAGCCTCTTTGCCGAACATCTCAGCAACGCGTTCTTCTAGTGAGTTCACCGTCGGATCGTCAGCATAGACATCGTCGCCAACTGGAGCTGCGGCTATCGCTGCCCGCATCCCGTCCGATGGGCGAGTTACTGTGTCAGAGCGAAGATCAACTATCACTTTTTGTGGGGGTTACTTTCGGCTGGACGATCATGATCATGGCAATGAGAACCATAGAGCCACCAAGGAGGATTCGTAAAGTGAGCGGTTCCGCTCCTAACGCTACAGAGAAGAGCGCGGCAAATACGACCTCCATAGTAAGAATCACAGCGACCTTAGTTGCAGAAATCCGCGCTTGGGACCAAGTCTGAATTACGAATGCGAAGAAGGTAGCGAAGACTGCGGTGAAGATAATTACGGCCCAGACTTGTTGATCAGGCGGAGCTACAAATCCATTGAGCGAAGCCGGTACTCCGGATACAACTGCACAAGTAACTAATTGAATGAAGGTAAGGGTGTATGCGTCGAAATCTTTGCTCCAGCGACTTAGCAGAAGGATGTGAGCCGCGAATAGGAAGGCTGAGATGAGTACGAACAATTCCCCAGTTCCGATCGAGAACCCTGATATCGAGAGAACTCCTAAACCTAGCGTGGCTAGTGCTATGTAGAACCACGCTTGAATAGTTAGCTTCTCCTTGAGAATCAAGGCGCCAATCAAAGGGGTCAATACGACGTAAAGCCCTGTGATGAATCCGGTAATTGCTGGCGTCGTGCGCTCAAGTCCGAGTGTTTGGAAGATGTATCCGAGCCCCAGGGCTGTTCCAATAACAGAGCCCTTGAGGAGTATTGCACGATTGATTTTCGATAAAAACCTGGGATTAACAACCATCATCACTAGCGCAGCAACAACAAAGCGTGAGACGAGAAAGCTATACACATCTTGTTGATCAAGTATGTCTTTCATCCAGACGAAGGAAATTCCCCACATGGCAGCGACTGCTAGTAGCGCCCATGGCGCAAGAATCATTGCCATCTATTTGTCTCTTAATTTCTTGAGAAGAGTCACTTCGCTTCCATGTTCAGGTTCTTCGCCAGGGGTCTCGAGAATCAAAGGCGCGTTGACCACAGCAGGATGAACCAAAAGTTCTTCGAATGGTTTAGTGCCAATCTCGCCCTCACCCAGATTCGCATGTCTATCCTTCAAGGAACCTAGGACATCCATGGAATCGTTGGCATGAATAAGTTGAATTCTCTCTTTACCGGCGACTTCCACGAGTAGATCTAAAGTTTTTTTCATTCCACCTTTTGACTTAATGTCATGTCCGGCGGCGAAAACATGGCAAGTATCAAGACATACACCCACCTTAGGGTGCCACTCCAAAGCTTCGAAGTAGTTCGATAAGTCGTCTAACTTCTTCACTAAAGATTGACCTTGACCGGCCGTCGGTTCTAGTAGTAACCAGGGATCTTCATCCTTTAACTTCTCGAGAATCGGCATCACGCCACTCTTAATCTGTTTCCACGCTTTTGGAACATGGGACTCATCCACCGCAGATCCAGTGTGTATAACAACTCCAAGGGCGCCGATCTCTCGACCTCGGCGAAGCGAATAGGAAGTTGATGCGACTGAGTTCTTGTAAGTTCCTTCGGTAGGGGAACCAAGATTGATCAAGAACGGTGCGTGGACATAAGTCTCTATTCCGAGTTCAGAAGCTCGCTCTCGAAAAGCAGAATCCGCTTCAGGATTTGCATCGGGCATCGCCCAACCTCTTGGGTTAGATGCGAAAACCTGAATTGCCTCCGCCTTTATGGTCGCAGCGTATTCAATCGAGCGTTTGGCCATACCTCCAGAGGTCGGTACATGAGCGCCAATCAGAGGTCGTTTCGCTTCTTTGGCTGCCTTCTTACTCACTCCGTCACCCTACTGTGATTGTCACAGTCGAGCCACGTTTTACCTTACTACCAACCTTTGGAGCGATATTTGTAACGACCTTGGTCTTCTTGTTTCCAACCTTCTTGACAACCACCTTCAGCTCGAGATCCTTTAGGGTCGCGACTGCCTTCTCTTCACTCAAAGCAAATACATTCGGAATAAACACGAACTCGGTTCCCTTAGAGACGATGAGAGTGATTGTGCTTCCTTTGTCCGCTTCACCACTTCCTGGAGTTTGAGAGACTACTGCTCCAGCAGGGAGATCCTCACTGAAGATATAGCGAGTTTTTACATCAAAACCCGCACTTACCAACTCGTTTAGCGCTTGTTCACCGCTCTTACCCTTGTAGTCACCAAGTGAGACTTGTTCTACTCCTTTTGAGATGAAAAGTGTAAGAGGTGTATCTCGCTTAACTCGCTCACCGCTCACTGGACTGGTTCGCAGGATCAAGCCCTTGGGAAGTTCGCTCGAGAATTCTTCTACTATCTCTCCAACTATAAGTTTGTTATCTTCAATCAAGCCCTGCGCGACATCTGGTTTGAGTCCCACAAGATCTGGGATTATGAAACGCTCTTTTCCTTTCGAGACAATCACTGTCACTAATCCATTGGGATCAACTCTTCCGCCCCCAGCAGGATCAGATTTGATTATTTTTCCTTCCGATACATCTTCGCTGAATTCTTCAACTCCGATCTCAAGTCTCAATCCAAGATCAGATAACTCTGTTCGCGCATCCTTTACTGTAAAACCTGCAAGAGAGGGAACTACAACCTTCGATCCTGGTCCAGCCCAGACATACCAAGAGGAAAAGATCAGAACGAGAGCTACTAGCGCAGCGATTCGTCGATTGCGCTTTACCCTAGGGGACACGGCGCGTAGCGAATCCTTGGCTTTCTTTGCTTTTGTCATTGTGTTCTCCTTCTCGATCTCAACCTCATTTGGTGAAGTTGGACCCGCGGAACTGCCTGTCTTCCTTGCTCGTGACTCTCTTTGACGCTCTCTAACCGGTTGCTTTATCGGAAGCGGGGGTAGATCCAGCTCCAAACTGAGTTGCCGTTTTCTTGGATCTAATTTCTCAGAAAGAGCACGTAATTCCTCTAAGAAAGCCGCACCATCTGTTGGTCGCTTATCAGGATTCACATCGGTAGCTCTCAATACAAGCGCATCAATCTCTGGAGAGATTGTCGAATTAAGAGTAGAAGGGGCAGGAACACGATCATTAACATGTCTGATTGCGATTTGAACCGGATCTTCACCCTGGTAGGGCTTCTCACCGGTAAGTAGTTCAAATAGAACGATTCCAAGCGAATAAACATCGCTTCTTGGATCAGCGATTCCTCTTTGTACTTGCTCAGGGGAGAGATAAGAGACGCTCCCCAAAATGACGCTCGATTCAGCTGTCATTGTGCTACCCAGAAGCGCGCCTCGGGCTAACCCGAAATCTGCGATTTTAATTCGACCCTCTTTGGATACGAGAATATTTTCCGGCTTAATGTCTCGGTGAACTATTCCAATCTTGTGCGCGGCAGCCAGAGCACTTGCAACTGGAATTATTAGCGGAATGGCGCGTTCCGGAGTTATCCGTCCTTGCTCATGAAGATAGTCACGAAGAGTCGCACCCTCAACCAACTCCATCACGATGAATACGCAAGGCGTACCACCTTGATTCCATCCTTGATCGAGGACGGCAACGATATTGGGGTGCGAGAGAGAGGCTGCTGCCTTCGCCTCTCGGATAAAACGCTCGACAAACTTCTCATCTTGAGCAAGGTGAGGATGCATGATTTTCACCGCAACTTGGCGATCTAATCGAAGATCTAGTGCGGCATAGATTGTTGCCATTCCACCGGAGGCAACGACGCGATTTAACTTATAACGACCATCAATTACTTCGCCAGTTAAATCAGACACATCCGAATTTTAGATGAAGAAGTTGCCATCCACTCGAATTGTGGCGCAATCTCGAGTGTTTTCGCCTTTGAAGTGCTCTTGCTCACGAATCTGCCAAACCCGCATCTCAGTTTCCAGATAGTCACCATCTCGTCTAAGAACTCTCTGCAATCCTGTCTCCAATTCGATGTCGATCCAAATCAACTCATCTGTGAATTTTCTGGTTGCCTTTTGACCAGATCCAACACCCTCAAGAATCAGAAGCGCCGGAGTAGGATGAGAAATAAGGGATCCAAAGGACTTACTCAGCCAGTCGTACTTTCTATATCCAATGCGCTTTCCTTCAAATGCTGGAGTAAGGATTTGATTTACAAGAGTTCGTGTCAATTGTGGAGTAAGTGCATCTTCCCATCCGTTGTACAGATCATCCATGTGTATAACAACTACATCCCCCTCTTGAAAGGAATCCGATATTCGTCGAGCAAGAGTGGTCTTTCCTGATCCAGCAGGGCCATCTATGGAGATAGCTCTAGTTGATTGAGATTTTCTGGTCGAGCTTCGGAGCCGTTCCAGAATCTCATCTAACGAAGGATTCCTCACGCTTTACTTTTGATCCTGATCCAGCGCACCCAGCCGTACACGGCCACCAACGTGAAGACGGAATAAAGAAGTGCCGTGAAAAAGAATTCCTGTCGCGCATAGTGCCAAGTTCCGAAGATATTTATTGCAAACCATAGCGCCCAGGTTTCATGCCACTGGAGAACCATGATGACTTGAGTTACCGCACTCGCTACTAGTAGAAGTGAGTCCGGCCAGGATGCAGCAGCGCCAATACTCGCAAGAGCGGGTGCTGCCACAAGCCAGAGAGCTGCAGAAGAGATAAACCAAATTCCGCGGTCTCGATTAGACATGTATCGAGGTTCAACGCCACTTGGTTTCCATCCAAACCAGCCCCAGATAGCGGCAGCAATAAAGATGATTTGAAGAATTGCACTCGCAAAGAGTTCGACGTTGTAGAAAAAGACTCCGTAGAGCGAACTACTCAGGATCCACCAAGGCCAGGCCCAGCGAGTACCACGCGCTCCCAGAGTAACTGCAACAAGCGATGCAATTACTGAGGCAAATTCAAGGTAAGAGACTTCATAACCCCAAGCTGTGAATAATGTATTCATTAGAACCCCTTTCCAATTCGCATTACCGAACTGGTGCTACGGTCGACCCGAAGGTCCTCTCAGCCAACTTTTGGCTCCCGATTGAAAAGAAGATTAGCATAAGGCGTGCTCAAATTCTCTTACTTCGCGATGTTGCTCTTCACTTTCGTTGGTTCGATATGGCTAGAGATCTTCTTGAAAGTAGGCGTGATTCGAAGAATTAAAAGAGTTCTTTTGAGCATTCTTCCGGTCTCCGTAATTTTTCTTATCTGGGACTACTACGCCGTTTCACAAGGTCATTGGTGGTTTGACGAGAATCAAGTAGTTGGAATCTTTGGCCCGAAGGGAATTCCACTCGAAGAATTCCTATTCTTCATAATTGTTCCACTTGCAGCTCTTCTAACAATTGAAGCAGTAAGGACTCAGAAGCCGCATTGGAAATTTGGTGATGAGAAGTGACCTATACCGAATTGGCCATCCTGAGTGTCTTATTAGTGATTGTTATTGATCGATATCTACTGAAGACGCGTCTTCTTGAGAAGAAGGCGTATTGGACCGCCTACGCAATCATCGTGTTCTTCCAGTTGATAACCAATTGGTGGTTAACATCTCGCAACATCCTGAGTTACAGTGAAGAAGCGATAGTTGGTTGGCGGATAGCGGCGGCACCAGCCGAGGATTTGCTATTTGGATTCTCAATGGTGACTTTGACGATGTCGCTCTGGATATTCTGGGGACGTCGTGGAATTCAGCGCGACTAACGCACACGGATAGCTTTTACCCAAGCAGGAAGTGCAGTTCGCAACCTGCGTAGCGTCGAAGTTTTGGCACGCTTTTCAAAAACTTGAAAGTTGATCTTCTCCACTTCATCAACGATTCCACAGTACAACTCACTGGCTGCCTCAATGCAAGGACGAGATTCGGGAGCCAAAAGGTAGATTCCCGCATCAGCTTCACGCTTGAGCGCTCTTACTCTCTCTATCTGAAATTTAAGCGCAGCTATTATTTCTGGGGTCAATATGCGTCGCTCCAGCATGGCTCGGTCAACTCCAAATTGAGCCAATTCATTCAGCGGAAGGTAGACGCGTCCTCTATCTAGGTCCTCTCCGACATCCCTAATGAAGTTAGCTAGTTGAAAGGCAATACCTAACTTCTCAGCCGCCTGGTTTGCCTCGGTAGATTTTCCAGGGATGGTCCCAAGAATTGGGACCATTTGAAGACCGATAACAGCTGCAGATCCGTAGACGTATTCCATGAGGGAATCAAATGTTTGATACTCAGTAACATCTAGATCCATCGCCATTGAGTGTAGAAAGGCCTCAAAGTAGGCAATCGGTATTCCAAATCTATTTACGGTATCAACCAAAGCTCTGCCTATGTGATCATCGCTGCGTCCGGCCTTGATGTCTTGTAAGAGCTGATTACTCCATCTCTCCAACTCAGCTCGTTTCTCTTTAGGGGAGAGCTTCGAATCTAGATCATCGACAATCTCATCGGCATAGCGAGCGAATCCGTAAAGCGCATGAACAAAGGGTCTTTTACCTTTAGGGAGAAGAAGAGTTGCTAGATAGTAAGTCTTTCCGTGTTGAGAGTTGAGACGCTTACACTCTAAATAGGATTCACGCAGGCTCTCGTCTTCAATACCTGCTGCTCTTAGTTCATCCATTTCCAGTTATTCGCTCCGCGGCCAACTTTCCAGAGATCAAAACCATAGGCACACCTACGCCTGGTTGAGTTCCGCTGCCAGCAAAGACGACATTTTCAAAACCTTTGGCCATATTCCTCGGTCTAAATGGACCAGTCTGGAAAAAGGTATGTGCACTGGCGAACGGGGCTCCCATTTCGAGTCCCATCGCTTCCCACTCGAGAGGAGTTGTTAAATGCTCGACTTCAATCGAGTCTCCGAATCCGGTGTAACCACGCGACTCCATCACTCGAATCATCTCATCGCGATACCGTGGAGTTTCCTTCTTCCAGTCAATATCTGCACTCAAATTAGGTGTAGGAAAGAGTACGTAGTAACTCTGCTTTCCTTTCGGAGCAAGATCTGGGTCATCATGGGATGGAACGGTTACCAATAGGCTTGGATCGCTCATGAGTTGTTTCTTGTCGATTAACTCTTCGAAGACTCCATCCCAAGAATCGCCAAAGTGGATATTGTGATGAGCGATATGTTCATAACGCTTGCTAGAACCAGCGAGTAAGACTGCACAAGAAGGGGAGTAATTGAGACGCTTCACGCTCAACGGTGTCTTATTTAATAGATCTCGATAAGCGACGGGGAGATCAGGGCTCAAGATGATCGCATCGCATTCATAGCGGGAACCATCCTCGGTGATTGCAGCATTTACTCGCGCACCACTCTTCTCAAGCTTCGTGACTTTCGAGTCGTAAAGAATCTTTACTCCATGCTTTGTAGCGGCTCCCGCAAGTGCACGGGGTAGTGCGTGCATTCCGCCCTTGGGGAAGAAGACTCCATTTACTGAATCCATATATGCGATCACGGCATAGATTGCTAGCGCCTGTTGTGGCGAGACGCCTGCGTACATCGCCTGGAACGAATACACGCGTTGAGTTCTTGGATCCTTTAAGAATTGAGAGACCTTCGGAGCCAGCTTGCGAAATCCACC
Organism: uncultured Clavibacter sp.; assembly: GCA_964521265.1. Classification (GTDB taxonomy): domain Bacteria; phylum Actinomycetota; class Actinomycetes; order Nanopelagicales; family Nanopelagicaceae; genus MAG-120802. The sequence continues at coordinate 29,979 of CAZFQY010000002.1, read as the reverse complement.
AATAGCTATCAGGCGGGCAAGGTTCGGGGTCAGAAGATTGAATGGAGAATCTATGTTCTTGTCGATGAAATCATTCATCTCGTACTTGTAGAGCTTGGTTACGAAATCTACGTATCTGCGGTACCCGGCTGCTTCATCGCCACCTATGACTTGGGCGATTTCATCTTCCATCTTCGCTGTATCGGCATGGACATTAAGGATGCTGCCATCTGAGTAGAAAGCTCTATACAGAGGCGAGAGTGGCATCAGCTCGAGCCAGTCCTCAAGGCGTTCACCGACACAATTCAATGCATCTTCGATCAAGGAGGGCATAGTTAGAACAGTTGGGCCAGTATCAAACGAGTAGCCATCCTTCTTAAGTAGACCATTTCGACCACCAGGAACGCTCTCTCGTTCAAGAATGGTTACTTCATGCCCTGCACCTACTAGCCGGAGAGCTGCGCTCAAACCAGATAGACCTGCGCCGACTATGACAATGCGGTCACGCTTACCTTTGACTCTTCGCATTTAGTAATCAGCTCTTTCTTCTAGTCGCGGCTACAGCCATTTCTCGCAAACTCTTTGAAACTTCTACGTTCATCTCTGGATGCTCGAGCGATTTGAGTGATTGATCAAGAAGTCGTTCAATCAATCCTTCGCATTCAGAGAGCGCCCCCGAATCCTCTATCAAACGCTGTATTTCTGCGACTTGAGATGCGCTGAGAGTTGGGTCACCAAGAGAACTCTCTATTTTTGCCCTATCTTCGGGCGAAGTTCGCTCTGCGGTCATGGCTATGAGAACTGTCCGCTTACCTTCTCTTATGTCATCTCCGGATGGCTTACCAGTCAACTCTGAATCCCCGAATACGCCAAGGATGTCATCGCGAAGTTGGAAGGCCTCACCGAGAGGTAGTCCAAAGTCCGAAAGAGCGCTTTGAAGCGACTCGCTAGCTCCAGCAAGCGCGGCACCAAAGCGAAGTGGTCTCTCTATTGAATACCTTCCAGATTTGTACCTAGCAATCTTCAAAGAACGTTTCAAGTCCGACTTTCCAAGAGCACCTTCAAGTACGTCGAGATATTGTCCAGCCATAAGTTCTGCTCGCATCTCAAAGAAGATTGGATTTGCACGTTTCGACTCTAAATCTGTGACTCCAGATTCACCAATCATCTGATCACTCCAAGATAATGCAAGATCTCCTAAGAGAATCGCGGCAGCAACACCAAATCGCTCTGAGTTTCCGACAAAGGAATTATCTCGATGCAGACCTTCAAATCTTCGATGTATGGCCAATTTATTTCGCCTAGAGTCAGAACCATCCATAACATCATCGTGAATCAATGCGCAGACGTGGACAAGCTCTAGTGCGGAACAAACCTTCAAAACTCTGTTGGTCGGAATCCCACCGGAGCCTAGATAGCCGAGATAAGCAAAGATCGGCCGAAATCTCTTTCCGCCGTCCACCACGAATTCGGTGAGCGCTTCAGCAACAGGGGAGAGATGAGCATCAATTGCGCGGAGTTCATTAGATCTAGAGCGCGTGAATGCCTCTAATTCCGCATCTATAGATCTGCGAATCTCTGAGATTCCTGGCAAAACCACGGCGCAACGGTACCCTCAACCCGTATGCAGAGTCCTCCAACTTTCTCAGTTGAATTCTTTCCCCCCAAAGACTTGGCGGGAGAGGAGCGGCTCTGGGCATCCCTAGATGCGCTCGCTCCATACAAACCAGATTTTGTCTCAGTCACTTATGGAGCTGGGGGAAGCACTAGGGATCGCACGATTCGCATAACAAGTGAAATCACAAAGCGCACGGGGTTGAAGACGGTTGCTCATCTAACCTGTGTCGGCTCGACCAAAAGAGAGCTCACTGAAACTCTGAAGAGTTACCAGGACGCAGGTATTGGATCTGTATTGGCGCTAAGGGGAGACCCAGAAGGCGGCCCTGCGACTGAATGGAAGAAAACTGAAGGCGGTTTTGACCATGCGGATCAACTTGTATCACTAGCTCGCGAGATGGGCTTTGAAGTTGGCGTAGCAGCATTTCCGGATAAACATCCAGCTTCAAAAGACTTTGGTCAAGATATAGAAGTCCTAATTGAAAAAGAGCGACGTGGAGCTAGCTTTGCTACCACTCAATTCTTCTTCGGTGTCGATAAGTACAACAATCTTAGAAATAGACTCAATTCTGCTGGATCGAAACTGCCGGTGTTCGCAGGATTGCTTCCAATTACGAACGTCAAGCAGTTAGAACGAATGGCGTTACTAAGTGGAACACCAATCCCGATTGATATCGCAGAGCGCATAAGTAAGTTTAGAAGTAGCGCTGAAGAAGTGAGGAGTGAGGGTGTGGCAATCGCGGCCGAGCTATCAATTGAGTTGCTGCGAGCTGGAGCTCCGGGCCTTCACTATTACACGATGAATTCAGCTGAATCTACAATTGAGATTGTAAAGCGGATAGGGCTGAGATGACACGTGAGGAACTCTTCAATCAGTGGAGCGCTCTACATGGAGATGCTCAGGTCAAGGGGATCGTCAAGGCCTGGTTGACCATTAGCCATCTCATCACTCGTCCCTTGATTGCGATGCGCTTATCGCCTAACTCTTTATCGATTCTCTCGATATTTGCGGCTATGGCTTTTGTTCTCACAGTAGAAACTCATTGGGCTATCTCACTTCTCGTCCTCTCGCTCCTTCTAGATGGAGTTGATGGAACGGTAGCGATCATCACTGGAAAGAACTCGAAGTTCGGTGCGATGGTTGATGCGGTCGCAGATCGCTTGGTTGAGAGTCTTTGGGCGATCGCGCTCTATCTACTAGGGGCCCCATGGGAAATTGTCTTGGTTGCTTGGCTTGCTGCATTTATTCAAGAGTATCTGCGAGCACGAGCTGGGGGATTGGGAGTGAATCAGGTTCTTATCGTGACTTGGTGCGAGAGGCCTGTCAGGGCAACTCTGATATTCATTCCGCTCGTAGGAAGATTATTTGGGTTCGAACTTTTTGAAGTTGCTTCGTGGCTTTGGGCGATCCTGCAAGTCTCTAGCGCCGTCACGCTTTTTAATCTTCTTCGATTGCAGCTGCAACAATCTCAGCGCTAAGCGCGACGAGAGGTAATCCGCCGCCCGGGTGGGCCGAACCGCCGACGCAATAAAGGTTCTCGATGGGTGAGCGATTTTTGGCTCTGAAGAATGCAGAGCGCATGCCATTACTTGAAGTACCGTAAATCGAACCACCAGGAGCGCGATAGTCTCGCTCTAGATCTGCTGGAGTTCTGATCTCCATATTTATTATTCGATCCTTAACTAGAATTCCTCTAGCTTCAAGTTGATCCAGTATCTGATCTGCGTAACGTTCCTTTAACCCCGGTCTATCCCAATCAGTTCCATCTCTTGGTTCATGACGAGGGGCGTTGATAAGAACGAACCAAGCTTCATGTTCGGCTGAGGGAACCATGGAGTCATCTTTAGGATTACAGATATATATTGCAGGATCTTTCGGTGGTTCTTTTCGCTTAAAGATGGCGTCGAATTCATCATCGTAATCTTCGGGGAAAAGTACGGTGTGATGCTTAACTTCGCTCTTTCCCTTCAGTGAAAGTAATAGCGAGAAACCAGAGAGGGAAGGGGTGGCTCGTTTAAGAGATTTCCGCGCCTTCTTTGTCCTTGGCTCATCCTTAATCAAGTATTCGTACAACTCAGTGGCATCAGAGTTTGAGACCACGACATCGCACTCAAAGCTTGACCCATCGGCCAAGGTAACTCCAGTAGCTCGTCCTTCGGATACTTGAATTTCCACCACTCTTGAATTCAGGTGAACCTCTACGCCAAGCTCGCTTACTCGATTGGCTAATTTCACCCCCAGCTCGCCAATACCGCCTCGAATATGCCAGGCGCCGAAGGCCTCCTCAACGAAAGCGATCGTGAGTAAAACCGCCGGCACTTTTCGTGGATCAGATCCAGTGTATGTTGCATATCGTTCAACAATCTTCTGAAGATAACTGTTATCGGTTAAATCCTTTGTAAGGGACCTAAGTGAACGCCAAGGCGCAATCGTGAAGAGATCTCGAAAGAAGGACCTCCGCTTTATGAAGGGCAAGAGACTCTTTAGCTCGCCTTCGATGAAACTCTCTCGCGAGGACTCCCACATCGCTTCCGCTCGAGTCAATAGTTTGTGCCAATCTTGTCCTGCTTGTTCCCCAAAAGCTTCAGCGATTGCCTTTACCGTTCCATTATGGGAGAGGTTTGGAAAAACTACTCGTTTGCCGTCGTGAAAGATGTACTCAAATGAGGGATCAACTGGTTTTAGCTCGACAAGATGCTCAATTCTCTTGCCGGTCTTGATAAATAGATCTCGATAGACCGCAGGTAGAGTCAACAGTGATGGTCCAGTATCGAAGATGAAACCATCTATACTCTTCGATTGACACTTTCCACCGAGTTTTGCGCTAGCTTCGAAGAGTCTGACGTGATGTCCTTTTTTGGCAAGACGTGCAGCAGTAGCCAGGCCCGCCATCCCGCCGCCAATAACAGCAACTCTTTTAGGCGACTTTGTGGGAGAGTGATGGCTCATATGCTTCTTCCGCGCCAGAGTAGACGACCGGATCGCTTTAATGCCAATGAGCGAATTATCAACGCAATCCACACCGCAATTGCGACGGGGTGAAACGGAGCTGTTACAACAACTGACCTAGTGCGAAATGCTGCTAGTAACCTTGATAGTAGTAACCCTAGATATCCGTAAATTCCCCAAATCTCGCCTTGAGCCCCTCTAAGCAATGGGTAGATGGAGGTGAGGAAGAGGATGAAGATGGCGACTAGAGCGCCGAAAGTCCCACCAAAGGCCCGCCATTGTGATTTTGAGTAACCCGCAATCAAAGAACTTGAATCCGGATACATCTCACACCAGGAGATCTTCGAACCGTCTACTACCGAGCCAATCCCAGAATTTCTTCGAAGTGATCTGGCTAGCTCCATATCATCGAGAACTTCTGCCTTGATTGCGCGATGTCCACCCGAGCTCTTATATAGAGAATTTCGAACTACAAAGAATTGTCCATTCGCTACAACTGTGGAAGGTCTCTTACTTCTCTCTACTATCCGTAATGGAAGAGATGCAAACCAGGACCACTGAAGAAGTGGTTGTACCAACTTAGCAAGCAAAGTCTTTGCCATCTGACGCGGATAAGGAGAAATGAAGTCCCAGCCCTCCTCCTTCATAAGAGCTATGGAATCTGCAATTGCACTCGTTTCCAGGCGAACATCTGCATCGATGAATACTAGAAAGTCTTCGGCACTCTTCTCAGACAGTAGATGGAGCGCGTGATTCTTACCTAACCACCCATCTGGCAATAGCGCGCTTGGGATCACCTCAAATCTAGGATCCTTAATTTGGCTCAACTTCTTAGCAGTTTCATCCTCCGAACCATCATCGATGACTCTTACCTTTAGGCGATCAAGTTGTACCTGCGCTAGAGCGGAGTTAACGACACCCTCAGCATTTTTCGCTTCATTTCGCATGGGTATGAGAACTGCAACAGAGTCTGAGATTGGGACGCCTACCGGCTTGATTGATCGGGCTGTGAAGAAATTAAATATTGATAGAACCAGCACCACCAGAATCAGAAATTGGGAGATTTGATCCATCAGTCATTACGCCCAAGTTTCACTGATAAGAAATACCAAACTACGACTACTCCGAGAGCGATTCCGGCAAGAAATGCCACACCGGGGCGGTCGAAGAAGAAGAGATTTGCGATTATTCCACTTATCCAACTCCACATTAGAAAGAACTCAGGAACTGCGCGACTAGCTCCAAGAGAGCGGCGTTCTTTAGGTAGCGCTAAGTTCAGAAGTGCCATCAATCCCATGCCGGTAAGTAGCCAGCCAAAAGTGTTGGAGATTGGGATCTCTGGTTGAAAGGGAACGGTTGCACCGGTTATCTCCCAAGTCCATCTTCCTGCGGAGACCATCTGCGGATCCAAGAAGAGATCCCAAGCCATCAAGCCATAACCTCCGACAAGAAATACCCATCGCGGCGCAATACGACGCGCTGCGATAAATATCGGATGAGCCATCATCACCCAAGCAAATGGAACCACTAGTGGTACGCCATAAATCTGATAGCCGAGCGAGCCAGAATATTCATAAGTTCCAAATGGCCAACCAGTACGCATGCCTATCTGCTCAACTAAAAGGGCATAGAAGAAAGTGATCAGCAAGAATCGAATCGCGTATGTAGCTCTGTATGCGAAGAGAGCGTGAAGGAGCATGGCTCCGGCGGCCCAGTACACAGTCGAGATTGTCACAAGCCGCAACGACTCTCCATCCAAAAGTGGATAGGAGATCTGTAATCCAATTGCGACGGTCAAAACTGCGATGAGTAGGAAGTTTTGAAAGGGTGTGATTCGGCGGCGTGAATCTCTTCTTGGTCGGAAATTCCGAATCGACATAGGTCAATTCTGCCTCAATTGCGCGCTAAAGCACTCCTGATGAATTAATGAGAGCGAATCGACCGAACATCTCTTCCGCGTACCACTTTTCCCGGGCTGTGGCGGCAATTACTTCCTTATGGGCCTCACCCCTGTAGGCAAAGTAACTAATGGTCTTAGGGTCTTCCCAAATAGAGAAGGTGCCTTGAAGACCGATAGGCGCCTCACCAATTCCAATTGCTCCGATCAACCCGGGGGCGCTCTTTAGACTCAGCGTTACAGGTGGGACCGATCGCCAGAATAGGAAATTCTTGCGCCACTTTATACGCGCTCTAGTAATCGCAACTACCTTTCCATTCCAATCGATTGGGGCTATTTCAGATTTAAATGGATTTCTTCTGGACCATTTGCCATGTACAGCAATCGGCTTAAGGAGCGCTTCGAATCTATCCAAAGCTCTCTCATTCCAACGCCTCATCAACTTTGAATTCTCGAACTCCTCTAAAGATCCTTCTTCGATGTTCAATATCAGACCCCAGCGTCTTGGGTCTGCATCTCGGGGAGTGAATGTTTCACCTTTCCCGGTGCCTAACAATTTCCAGAACGAGATATTTGGATTACGCCTTAAAGCGCGGCGATCCAACGCCATCCTTAGTACTGCCCAGAAAATGTCTCTCCTTGAAACTCTCCAGAAGTAAACCTTTGTAATCATCTTGAGTTCACAGTTTCTCTTATTGCTGCGATTACATCTTGAGGACTGTCCCACATCGGAGCATGTCCCGTGTCAGGAAAGATTATCCACTTAGCATGAGCGGGGGCAATCGATCGCTCCTGGCAAGTTGTTGCAGGTAGCGTTCTGTCTGAATCACCAAAAATTATGGTAACCGGTATATCCTCCGGGATCTTTCCATCGAATCTCTTCATCAACATCCCATCCCAAGCTGGGTAGTAACCATCCGCTCTGGCCATGGCATTCACAGCATCGAGACATAGATCGTAAGAAAATTCATGCCATCGTGGACTTACATCAGAGAATCCAAGTTTGCGTGCTGCCTCAAAATGCAACGCTGTTGGTGCGAATTTACTTGTGGAGCGCGCGAGAAAACGCGCAAGCGCCGTAGCTGGGTAGCGGACGTTGTAAGGATTCAACCAGAGCCCAGCTGGGGCAAGGCCAATAACGCTCATAACACGTTCCGGAGAGGCGCTAGCAATTTCTAGGGCCACCCAACCACCGAGAGAGTTTCCAACTACATGGAACTCTTCAATCCCCAATTCACTCATCTCGCTAAGGACAGCGAGAGCGAGGCTGTGCGGATCCATAGGCTGGCCTTTTATTAGTGGAGTATCACCATGCCCGGGTAAGTCAACGGTAACTACCTTGTAGCTGTTAGCTAATTCATTTTGGATTAATTTCCACGCGGTGCTAGCGGAACCCATTCCGTGGATTAGTAGTAACGGGGATCCTGATCCAGTAATGCTGTGACTCAAGCGTTGCATCAATCACCAACAATCGAGGCGGTTCCACCAGTTACACGAATCAATTCATCAAAACTTGTAGGGAAGACAGTATGAGGATGTCCAGCTGCCGCCCAAACCTCTTGATAATCTTCCAAAGCTCTATCAACCAAAGTCAATTCAGGTTCTGTGATCCATCCAATTGGCGCAACACCGCCAACCGAGTAACCAGAAATGCTCTTCACGTAATCCGCATCGGCTCTACCGAGTTCTGCTACCTGTAGATTCTTTGCTACAAGGTTGGTATCGACGCGATGACGTCCGGAGGTTACGACAAGTAAGGGATTTCCACTCGGCAGCTTGAAAACGATAGATGAGGCGATCTGACCAACTTCTATTCCAAGGGCATTAGCAGCATCCAAAGCAGTCCTAGCGCTATCGGCAAGTACTTTTATCTCGCCCTTCATGCCTTTATCAAGGATGGCCTGGGCAGCGCGCTTCACAGCGGCCTTCTCTAGTATGCCTTCCACATCGAAATCCTAATCAATACTCCTTGCTAAAAGAGCCATGTCTCGATGAGAGTAAACGCAGCTATGGCAAAGACGGTATAGGCAAATGCGCGTTTAAGTGATTGTGGGCTCATCGAAGTGCTCTTCTTTGCGGTAACGCTTGATATCAATACAGCGGTAGCGGCGATGATTAGCGGAATATTCCAGGCCACTTCATCCCAATGTCGGTAATGAGCAAAGAATCCTGTAAGGGTATTTATTGTGATTATGAAGAGTGATGTTCCGGCAGCTTTTGCAGGAGAGACGTTGTAGAAGAGGACCAAAATCGGAATCGCGATGAAGCCGCCACCGATACCGAAGAGGCCCGTTAGCGCACCCACGAGTAAAGAGAGCAAAACAAGAGCGGGGAGTGCCATCTTCTTCTCGCTCGAGCCAACAGGAGGCTTCACTAGCATCGATGTACCTGCAGCGATCAGAACCATCGAGAATCCAGTCAATACCAAGTCATCTGGAATTCTTGGAAGGAGATAAGCGCCACCAAAGTTTGTGGCAAGTCCAATTGCCCAGATTGAGAGTGATTCACGAACAAGAACATCTCTGCTTTTGAACTTGGATACGACCCCAGATAGCGCACCGCTAAATACGATTATCAAAGAAGCGGTTGTTGCTTGTACTGGTGTCATGCCGAACACATAAATGAGCATCGGAACGGCAACCATCGAACCACCCGCTCCAACAAAACCCAGGATTGAACCAATTGCAACTCCACAGATAACAGCCAGGGCGAGCTCCATGAGAGAACGGTAGCGTGAATGAAAAAGACCCCTGAGTTTCTCAGGGGTCTTTTCGTTAGTTCTTTACTGATCAGAGATTGAAGAAGTGATCAGGTGTCACAGAAGGACCGAAATCAACTCCAGTTCCTACAAGAACGAAGATGAGGAGCGCTGCGCCAGCAAGTGAAAGATTCTTGAAGAAGTTGATCATCTCGCCCTGCTTGGCTTGCGGATCTTGGATCGTCCAGAAGTTATGCATCATGAATGCGGTTGGAATAAGAAATACCGCTAGAAGGAGCGCACCGAGATCGGCGTAGACGCCGAAGACGATATAGAGCCCACCGATGATTAGCATCAATCCGGTAACGATCACGGCCAACTTAGGCGCTGGAACCTTCTTGAATTGGGCGTATCCAGTCATGTCATTGAGCTTGGTTAGGTGTGCGATACCAGAGTTGATGAAGATCAACGCAAATAGCACGCGTCCGACTACGAGGAGAATATCCATTTACTAAAGTCCTTTCGAATAAGGTGATTGAAGGTTAAACCAAATTTATTGAAGTTTCAACTATCTAGGCGTGTCGCAAAAGAAAAACCGCGCCCCTTGCGAGGCGCGGTTTCCCGTATTTCTTGGAATTAACCTACTTTGGTGATTCGACCATCCGCCTTCGGAGTCTGAGTGACTCGCTTGGCAGCTAGATCTGCCTTTATTCCATCTACCAAGATGTCTAGCAACAACTTGCCAGAGAACTTAGCGGTAGAAGGGTTCAGCATCGTGTAACCATCGCCACCGTAGAGCATGAAGTCATTTGTGGCGACAGTGTAGGTCTTAGCATCCTTAGCAATTGCAGTTCCATCAAGCCTCGTTACGGCAGTGATTCTTGATCCAACTGCCTTAGATGCATCGAAGGAGAACTTGAAACCAGAGATCTGCGGGAAGCGACCACCGGATGGGAATTGAGATACGCCATTCTCTAGCGCGGCCCAAAGTTGTGTTCCTGAGATGGTTGCAACGGCAACTGAGTTACCGAAGGGAAGAACGGAGATTGCATCTCCCAGTGTCACATCAAATGGACCGGTTGCTCCTGGCGCTGGCCTCTTATAAGTGGTATCTACAACTTTGTATGTAGCCGCAGGGAATGTGTCTCTTAGACCGCCACCATTTGTAAGGGCGAAGTCAGTCTTGAGTTCTTTGCGCATCAGATCAGCGAGATAGTTACCCATTGGAGTCTCACCAGAACGTTCAACTGCAGGTGAGCCACCGCGTGGGAAGAGATCAGATACTTGTCCGATCTTCACATCGAGTTTTGCTACCAACTGATCCTTATACTTCTTTACCAATGCGGCTCCAGCAGTATCTGCTGTAACGCCTCTCAAGTCAGCGGTTGTTACGTAGTCGAGTGAGGCTCCTTGAACCTTGCTACCGCTTACGCAGAGTTGGATTCTGTTGTAACCAACGCCAGCATTAGGAGTCTGTGCGATTAGAGTCGAACCAAAACGCGCTGAGCTTCCCATGATGCTGCTGTAGCGCTGGTGGCTGTGTCCACCAAGAACCGCTGCTGCGCCTTTGATCTGGGATGCGATATCGATCAAGCCACCTTTAGCTACACCATCGGCGTTCTCCGACCAACCTTCGTGCACAAGCGCCACGACGACATCGGCTCCAGCTGCTCGAGCCTCTTTGATCGCCTTATTCACGCCATCAACTGAGCCCGAGATCTGGATAGTCTTCTTTGCTCCGCTGGCATCTGTGTAATCAAGATTTCCAGGGAAGATAACTTCAGGGGTCTCGTCAGTGTTCATACCCACCACGCCGACCTTTACACCACCGCGATCGATGATCACATAACTCTTCGCCGACTTGGAACCTGACTTAAGGGGCTCAAGCGAGCTGTAGTTAGACGCTACCCAGGCGAAATCTGAAGCGCCGATGACTTTCTGGACATGAGCGATATTTCTATCGTGCTCATGATTTCCAAATGTAGAGACATCGAACTTCATTAGGTTCATTGATTCGATAGTTGGAAGTTCTTCAAATTGGCTGGAGATAGCTGGGGCAGCACCAATGTTGTCACCGCTTGAGAGGGTGATGGTTGACGCAACAGCCTTTCTTTCATTTGCAAAAGCTGAGGTCAACAGGGCAGTACCAGCATTCGTGGAAGATCCTTCAAGCGCTCCGTGGAAATCACTGAGAGCAAGTAACTGGACATTTCTCGCAGAAGTCTTTGCAACGCCAGCGAGATCAGTTGCGGTAAAAGTCTTACTCCACTTTGCAGCAGTCGAGAAGCCGTAAGCATTCACAGCTTGAACATTGACTGTTGCAGAAGTTTGTCCTTCAAGAATCGGTAGTCGAACCGAACCGGATGTGGTTGCAGGTACTACAACCGGACATGATCCTTGTCCACCAGTTACTACATAGTGAGTTACAGCTGGTGAAGCGGTAACAGGATTGAATCTAACGCGGATACCGGAATCGGTTACATATGCGTTAGTGATTGTTGGTGCTGCAGGTACAGCAAAGGTATTTGCAGAGACCTGCGGGGAAGTGAGCACTACTAGAGCGGTTGTCGCTAGCGCGATAGAGCTAGCGATGGCGGATAGACGGACGCGGAGGGACTTGCCCTGGGCGAACGTGGTTGGCTTGTGTGTGATCACGGGCGGATACTCGCACCGCGTGGGTTAAGAACAGGCGAGCGACTCGTTTCGGCTGAACCAACATTTGCGGCCTGTCGGGGCTCTTCGCTAGGGTTCGAACAAATGTTCGAAAACCTTAACCCGCCCCAGATCTACCTAATAGGTGGTGAGCCAGCTGAGTTCACCTTCCGTGGCCAGCGCTTCCGTATCCATGCCGTCCTATCTTCTTGGCGGGAATCGGGGGGTTGGTGGAATCGGGCGAGCGACGGCTTCTATCGCCCTGATGATGGTTCGCGGATTCTCTGGCGAGTGGAAGCAGCGCCGATTGGAACGATGGCGACCTTCGAGATCGAACGCGAAGAGGTAATAGACCCCCGCAATCCCATCTGGCGGATAAGACCGACCTCAAGATCTGCTTCCGCTTAAAACATGAGCTTCACACACCTACATGTAGCAAGCGGCTACTCATTTAAATACGGAACAAATCTTCCGGATCAATTAGTGAATAGAGCTAGCGAACTAGGGATGAGCGCACTTGCCTTAACTGATCGAGATACTCTCGCGGGAGCGATTCGTTTTGCTAGTAGCTGTGAATCAAATTCAATCAATCCAATCATTGGGATAGATATCGAATATGAGAACCAATCTAGATTACTTATTCTCGCTACCCCAGGTAACTGGAGCTCACTAGTTCGCTTAGTAACAGAGATGAAGCGATTAGATTCACCACCGACTGCTGATTTTTTCGCCGCCAATGAGCGATACACGAAGAACTTGCTTCTACTGCATGGCCCTAACTCTGAGGTTAGTCGAGCGCTGCTTTCGCGCCGTTATGACAAAGCCCTTGCTATATTTAATAAGACTAGAGATCTCTTTAAGGATCAAGCGCTTGAATGCGTCTCGCATCTAGAGAGCGAAGGTATCCGCTCAACTACTCATGCTGCTAGAACTCTTGGTTTTGCTAGGGATAACGACCTAAAAGCATTATTGAGTAACTCAGTTCGGATGAAAGAGCGGCTAGACGCCCCAATCGCAGATATCTTGGATGCGACTCGAAACCTCCTTCCACTTCATAAAAATGTCGTAGAGCGCAAGAACGCCGAAGCATTCTTGAAAAGCAGTGAAGAGATGGCTCAATTAGCCGAAATTATCGCCAGGGCTGCTGGAGAGCGGAATGGAAGAGCTTTGCTTCGAACCACTAAAGAGTGGGCTGAATCTGCCCAATTGTCACCGCAGATAGATATCGGAATCGGCTCAATCCACCTTCCTGAACCCAGCGTCGTTGGAGGCGCCACCCAGGATGACTTAGTACGCGAACTAAGGCAGCGCTGCTACTCCGGAATCAGTTGGCGATATGACAAAAAAGAGATTAGTCAAGGAAATGATGTGATTGATCGACTAGAAAAAGAGCTGAAGATAATCGCAACGCTTGGCTACGAGTCATATTTCTTAACTGTTGCAGATGTGACTGATCGAGCTCGCAACTCTGGTATTCGTGTCGCAGCCCGGGGAAGTGGCGCTGGCTCACTTGTCTGCCACTTACTTGGGATATCTGGGGTAGAGCCGTTATCCCTTGGCCTTCTTATGGAGCGATTCTGTTCACCACTTCGAGGCGCTCTCCCTGATATTGATATCGATGTTGAATCTGCTCGTCGCCTTGAGATCTACGATCAAGTATTTTCTTTCTATAAAGAACGAGCTGCAACAGTTGCAATGTTCGACACTTATCGAGCCCGTCATGCAATCCGCGATGTTGGAGCTGCGCTCTCACTTCCACCTATGGAGATTGATCTAGTAGCAAAGTCGCTACCCCATATAAGGGCGCGGAATATAAGTAAATCTCTAGAGAACTTACCTGAACTTAAGAGTTTAAATCTCACATCACCACTCTGGCGGATGGCAATCGGCTTAGCCGAGCGGCTAGATGGACTACCAAGGAATCTTGCTATGCACCCTTGCGCCGTAGTCTTATCTGATATCGGTTTATATGACCGTGCCCCAATAGAGAAGAACGCTAGTGGCTACCCGATGGTTCAATGGGATAAAGATGATGTCGAGGCGATTGGCCTACTGAAGTTAGACATCCTTGGGGTTCGGATGCAATCAGCCCTTGCTTATGCGGTCAACGAGATAGAGAGAGTTACTAAAAAGAAGATAGATATAGATTCCATACCTCTTGATGATGAAGCTACCTTTAAATTGATCCAATCGACTAAGACCCTAGGTCTATTTCAAATCGAGAGCCCGGGACAACGTGAGTTAGTTGGAAAGTTTGCGCCTGAGACTTTTAGCGATCTGATCATCGATATCTCGTTATTCCGCCCTGGGCCGGTTAAGAGCGACATGATCACTCCCTTCTTAAATAGCAGACAAGGTTGGAAACCACGTTCGATGATCCACCCTGATCTAGCCCCGATCTTGCGCGATACCGAAGGGGTGGTGGTATTTCACGAACAGGTCATCGAGATCATCTCAACCATGACGGGGGTCTCGCTGGCTGAGGCTGATGAGAAGCGGCGCGCTCTAGGTGATCGCGATAGCCAACAGAGCATCTGTGATTGGTTCTTCCCAACCGCGATCGCTCGCGGCTACTCGTTAGAGGTGGTTACAGAAATATGGGATGTGCTCCGCGCCTTTGCCTCCTTTGGATTCTGCAAAGCCCATGCCGCTGCTTTTGCCTTACCTACCTACCAATCTGCCTGGCTTAAGACCCATTACCCAGCAGCCTTTTTGGCTGGCGTTCTAACCCACGACCCTGGGATGTATCCGAAGCGGTTGATTCTCGACGAGGTTCGTCAATGCGGGATAAAGATCGCACCAATCGATATCAATCGCTCCGACAGGAGCTATCGAGTTGAAGATGGCTCGATTCGAATCGCTCTATCTGATGTAAGCGGCATAAGTGATAATGAGATTGACTCGATAATCAAAGCTCGGCCCTTCTTGGATCTAGCAGATTTCGTACATAGAGCTGAAGTAAGTAAGCCGGTAACTGAATCTCTACTTATGGTCGGTGCCTTTGATTCGCTATATGAGTCTTCATATGAAAAGAGTCTTAACCGACGAGATCTCCTACTCCACTTAAATGATCTCCACAAATGGTCTCGCTCAACAAGTAAGACCGGCAGCTCCCAACTAACCATGGCCTTTACTCCATCTCTAGTTAAGAGCGGTCTACCTGATCTAAGAAGTGATGAGTTGGTAAAGCATGAGATAGAACATCTCAATATGGATATCTCGCACCATATGATCGAGTTCTATTCGAATTTCTTAAATGAAATAGGCGCGGTCCGTTCAAGCGAGCTATTGAAACAGCGCTCTAAAGCCCAAGTCCTTGTAGCGGGCGTGAAAGTTGCCCTACAAACTCCACCCATAAGATCAGGCAAACGAGTCATGTTCGTAACCCTTGATGATGGCTTTGGTTGTAGCGATGCCACCTTCTTTGAAGATACCCAAAAATCCTACGCAAGCACCCTCCTTAACTCTCAGCTTCTATTAGTAAAAGGAGAGGTAAGAAGAACCGGTCCACGCGGAGTCTCATTGCGCGCCACTGGCGCATGGGAGTTATCAAGTGCCTATGAAAAGTGGCGTAATCTCGCATCTTGTGAGTGAAGCTATGAGAGAGCGCTCCACGATCCTGCATGTAGATATGGATGCATTCTTTGCCTCTGTTTCTGAGCTTGACTATCCGCAACACAAGGGAAAACCACTTGTAGTTGGAGCTGGAGCGCGCGGCGTCGTCCTATCTGCGAATTATGCTGCCCGAAAATTTGGAATCCGTGCAGCCATGCCCGTTGCACGAGCACAGCGGATGGCTCCGAGCGCGATATTCATTCCACCTGATCACGAGCGTTACTCCGAAGTCTCCAGGCGCGTCATGGAGATCTTCTTTGATTTCACTCCACATGTTGAACCGCTATCACTTGATGAAGCATTCTTGGATGTGAGTGGATCGCGGCGCCTCTTCGGAGAAGGGCGGGAGATTGCTGCGCTGATTCGTGAGCGAGTCAGAGTCCAAGAGCGGATAACTTGCTCAGTTGGAATCGCTAGTACGAAGTTCATAGCGAAATTAGCCTCTGGAAGATGTAAGCCAGATGGGATGTTAGAAATTCACGATGATCGAGTTCTCACATTCCTGCATCCATTGCCAGTATCTGAATTATGGGGAGTGGGGCCAAAGACGAACGAGGAGTTACAACGTCTAGGTTTGAGAACTGTAGGAGAGATAGCCCATACACCGCCTGAGACCTTAAAGCGCGCTCTGGGTGATGGAGCTGGGGAGTCTCTCTATGAATTGGCATGGGGCAGGGATTTTCGTGAAGTAATTACTGACTCACCCGAGAAGAGCATCAGCGCTGCTGAGACTTTTGCTTATGACCTTGAGGATCAAGAAGAGATCTTCCGAGAGTTATTACGCCTTTCAGAGAGAGCGACTCATCGAATGCGGGTGCGCGAATTGCGAGCGAGAACTATTGGACTGAAAGTTCGTTTCTCGGATTTCTCGAACACCACAAAGTCGCGGACTCTCGCACTGCCAATTAATGGGATGCACGAAGTCTTTGAGGTAGCTCGAGATCTCTTTCTCTCCCTTAAATTAGATGGCTCGCGAATTCGATTACTAGGTATCTCGCTCGAGAATCTGGTGGATGAGGACGGCGCTGTTGAACAACTAGTTTTAGGCGAACGGGAGAGCGGTTGGCGCGAAGCCCAGGACGCTATCGATAGAGCCATCAAACGTTTTGGAAGAGGCTCGGTCCAACCAGCTCGACTCGTGGAGGAGCCTTCTCAGGAAGGTGAGAGCGACGACCCAGCCACCTCTGAGCGCTGAGTGAGTAATTCGACTTTCCCTTCACTATTCCTTCTACTATTGTCAGCGCTATGCCACTTTCCGAGCATGAAAAGCGCCTCTTGGCCGAGATGGAAGAAGCTCTCGCCGCCGACGATCCGCGTCTAATCTCTGCCTTTAGTGGAAAGACCCCAAGCCGCACCCGAGTGGTGGTCGGCTTCCTACTGGTGGTCGTAGGCATCTTTGGCCTTCTAACCGGAATGGTTTCCCAGACGCCGCCCATTGGGATAGCGGGTTTTGCCATTTCCCTAAGTGGAGCCGTTCTGGCAATTTCCAACCTTGGGGGCTTGATGAATAGCCTCAAAGAACGCGCCCCACGTGAGAAAAAGGGCTCCAAGTGGAGCGCTCGCTTTGAAGAGCGTTGGGATCGAAGGAACTTTGGCGAGTAGTTAGATCGCCGCTCTAAACCCGCCCGTGAGGCGGGTTTTTTTATGCCCAAAAATCTCTCTGCGCTCACAAGTCCGAGTGGAGGGAGCTTCTTTTGGCTGCGCTGAAAAATGGTGAAGGGTGGTTGAAAATGGAGTAAAAGGGAGTAAAGTGGGGAATTAAGCAGGACGGGGGTCCTGCCGCAAGTCCGGGGGAGGTATCAAGTGTTTTTAGGCACCCATGAACCTCGTCTCGATGAAAAAGGCAGATTGATTCTTCCCGCGAAATTCCGCGATGAACTAGCAAGTGGATTAGTAATCACTAAAGGGCAAGAACGTTGTTTATATGTTTTTCCTAGTAGCGAATTCGCCCGCATAACAGATCAGCTAAAACAAGCGCCATTAACTGCTAAATCAGCCCGTGACTACATGCGCGTGATGTTTGCCGGTGCACACGATGAGATTCCAGATAAGCAAGGTCGCGTGATGATTCCAAATGGACTTCGCGAATATGCAGCGCTAGAGAGAGATTGCGTAGTAATCGGAGCAAATACTCGAGTTGAAATCTGGGATAGCAAATCTTGGAAGAGTTATTTGAAAGATCGTGAGAAAGGTTTTGCTGATGTCTCGGAGGAGGTGTTCCCGGGATTGTTCTAAATCTCTAGGCCTCTTCTCTGGCCACCGCCGACCTTCAGCGAGCGACGCCCCTTCCCCGGCGCCGCTCGACCCCCAGATCCGTCGGCCGGCGGTGACCAGAGCAGAGGAGGGGATGGGAATTAGGGAAGATGATGAAAGAGGGGAAGATGATTCACCAGCCTGTGATGCTAGAGCGCTGCATCACGCTTCTCACTCCTTCAATTAATAGAAGTTCAAACCCGATCGTTGTGGATGCAACTCTTGGTCTTGGTGGCCACACTGAGGCTCTTCTAGAGAGATTCCCAAATCTTCGAATCGTTGGACTTGATCGCGATAAAGAAGCAATAAGTCTTGCATCGGCTCGTTTGGCAAAGTTTGGTGCTCGTTTCAATGTAGTTCATGCTGTCTACGACCAGATGCCAGAAGTACTCAAGGATTTGGGAATTGAAGGCGTCGATGGAATTCTCTTTGATCTAGGAGTCTCTTCACTTCAATTGGATCAAGTAGATCGTGGCTTCTCCTATTCGAATACCGCTCCGCTTGATATGCGGATGGATAAGAGCACTGGGGTAACGGCCCAAGATGTCCTTGAAAACTACTCTAAAGAGGAATTAGTTCGAGTCCTGCGTGTCTACGGGGAAGAGCGTTTTGCACCAAGAATCGTCGACAACATCATCAAGGCTCGCAATTCCGGAGGATTGAGAACGACTACTGATCTTGCTGAATTAGTTAAAGCGAGCATCCCAGCTCCAGCTAGAAGACTCGGCGGAAATCCTGCCAAGAGAACTTTTCAAGCGATACGTATCGAAGTAAATCAAGAGTTAGCAACTCTTGAACGAGCTCTCCCAAAGGCGCTAAGTCTTCTAAAAGTCGGCGGTAGGGCGGTCGTAATGTCTTTCCAATCCTTAGAAGACAAAATTGTGAAGCAGGTATTCGCAACCGCCTCAGAATCTAAGAGCCCGAAGGGACTCCCAGTTGAAATCGAACATCTGAAAGCAAAATATCAGTTGGTGTTTCGTGGTGGCGAGAATGCTAGCTCCGAAGAGATAGAGATGAATTCCCGTGCGCAATCCGTCCGGTTACGTGCGATTGAGCGGGTGGCGATCTAATGGCGCTATCCGCTCTCGCACCGGCTGTAGCAAAGTCGCGCAAAGCTGTTGTGGACCGCTCAACCAGAGCTGTTCTCCGTTTAGTTCCAGATTTAAAGCCAACTCCGGGAGAGCAGGCTAGCGATCGACTCTTCTATGGATTGATCGGCTTCATTCTCTCTCTCGGCCTGCTTGGACTTCTTGGAATAAACATCTTGCTTGGAAATGATGCAGTGAAGATCCGCGAGTTAAAGCTAGAGGCAATCGCAATCAACGAAGAGCGTGAAGCTGCTCTACGCGAAGTAGCTCGAATCTCGACGCCAGAAAACCTCGCTGCGCGAGCTACTGCTCTCGGGATGGTCCCCAGCACAACTCCAAGATTCCTTGATCTCTCAGAGACCGTGGAAACGAAGGTGAAGCCTTAAATGCCACACGACGTTCTCTCGCTGCGCCGCATCCGCTATCTAGTGGCTATCTCTCTCGTATTGCTCGTTGCCTTTGCGGTTCGACTAGTAGATGTGCAGGCGGTTCGTGCCGCCGGATATGCAAATCGGGCTGATGCTGAATTAGCGAAGAAATCGATCATCTTGGCTCCACGTGGCGCGATAACTGATATCAACGGAATCGAGTTTGCAAGAAGCGTCATCTCTTATCGAGTCCTAGTAGATCAGGCAATCATCGATTATCCGAAGAAATTGGCGAAGCTCGCTGCTCCAATCCTTGATATCGAAGAAGAGGATCTTCTCCCACAACTAATCGGCGATAGAAGATATGTCGTGATTAGCAAGAGCGTTAAGCCGGCGGTCTGGCGGGAACTGCAGAGGGCGGTGGAGGATTACAACGCCGCTGTCATGGAGAGCGAGGGCGGATTTAGCAAACGCCTCTCCGGGTTCTTCGCCGAGAGGATCTATGCCCGCGAGTATCCAGAGGGTGAATTAGGCGCAGCGGTAGTTGGATTCGTAAACCAAGAGGGTAACGGAGCGGCTGGTCTTGAGTACAGCATGAACTCGACTCTGGCAGGAGTAAATGGCGAATACACATATTCAAACGCCGGTGGAACGATCATTCCTGGAACACAGAAGATAACCGCAGAAGAACGTAAGGGAAACACAATCCACCTGACTATCGATCGAGATATTCAATGGGTTGCACAAGAAGCGATTAGGAAGGCTGTAAAGAAGGCGCGTGCGCTCTCGGGAACTGTGATCGTTATGGATCCGGCAACGGGACAAGTCATCGCGCATGCGACTTACCCATCTTTCACTCCAGGCAAGACGCAAGATGTAGATCCTTATCGTTGGAAGAATCCATCCGTCCAAGAGGTTTATGAGCCAGGCTCAACAGGAAAAATAGTCACAATCGCTGCAGCTATGGAAGAGGGAAAGATCGAGCCGGAGACAGTTATGACGGTTCCCTACAAGTTAAAGCGCGCCAATAAAGTTTTTAAAGACCACGATCCACATCCAGTCCTGAAATTGACATTGGCGGGCGCTCTCGCGCAATCGAGCAATACAGCCTCAATCAAGATTGGCGAGATGATCACAAACGAAAAGCTCTACAGCTACCTCAAGAAGTTTGGCGTTGCTGCAAAAACTGGATCTGGACTTCCTGGCGAAGAATCCGGCAAG
This sequence comes from uncultured Clavibacter sp., assembly GCA_964521265.1. Classification (GTDB taxonomy): domain Bacteria; phylum Actinomycetota; class Actinomycetes; order Nanopelagicales; family Nanopelagicaceae; genus MAG-120802. The sequence goes on along the minus strand of CAZFQY010000002.1, from coordinate 9,641 downwards.
CTTCTAGAGGTTAAGGATTGGTCCGGTACCACTGCTCCTACTGTCGCATTCGGACAGGGATACTCAGTAACAGCGATGCAGGCGACATCGATCTTCGCAACAATCGCCAACGACGGAGTGCGCGTAACTCCAACCTTGATTGCAGGAGTTAGTGATGCAGCCGGTAGATACACGCCAGCAAATGAACAAGATTCTCAGCGTGTAATTAGTGAAGAGACTGCCTTGAAGATGAGGTTGATGATGGAGAGCGTCGTTTCTGCCGCAGGAACCGCTCCAGGTGCTGCAATTCCTGGCTATCGAGTTGCAGGAAAGACCGGCACCGCCCAAAGAGTTGATGATAGTTGCGGTTGTTATCGCGGATACACCGCATCTTTCATCGGTTTTGCACCGGCTGATAAACCTAAGTTCGTGGCCAGTGTGACAATCCAGGATCCAAAGGGCATTTACTACGGTGGCTATCTAGGCGGACCGGTATTCAAAGAGGTAATGAGTTTTGTATTGAAAGATCAGCATATTCCTCCCACAAAGAAGTCGGACTCCCTTTATCCACTTGATGAGAAAGCTCTGAAGAAGAAGATTGCAGCAGAGCAAGCTGCCGAAGCGAATCAGTCAAAGCGGAACCGCTGATGAGTCGCCCCAAGAGCGCTAGAGAGCGAAGCCTCTCCCAGTTGGCGAACTACTTGGGGATCGAAGCATCATTTGAGAAGGATCAGCAGATAACCGGAGTTTGTAGTGATTCGCGTTCGATTGAGAATGGCGATCTTTTTATCGCACTTCCTGGTGAGCGAAACCATGGAAGCGCATTCCTTCCAACCGCATTGGAACGGGGCGCGAGGGCGATACTCACTGATCAGCAAGGCGATGAGGTTGCCTCCCGCATCGCTCCTGCGATCCCCCGATTAGTGGTGTCGAAGCCCCGCTCCATTTGCGGCTTAGTCGCAGCTTGGTTCTACGGCGAACCAAGCAAATCACTATTTGTTGCTGGAGTAACTGGCACCAATGGAAAGACGACAACAACTCATCTTCTTGAGCAGATTTGGCAATTCGCTCAATATAAATCTGGATTGATTGGCACGGTTGGCATCAAAGTCGGAGATGTGATGATTCCGGCAACCCATACGACGCCCGAGAGTGATGAACTACAGCGCTTGCTTGCGCATATGCGGGACGAAGGCGCACGAGGGGTCGCGATGGAAGTTAGCAGCCATGCCCTTGTTCAAGAGCGAGTGAAATCTATTCACTTTCAAGCGGTTGGTTTCACAAATCTAACTCAAGACCATCTCGATTATCACGGAACGATGGAGAATTACTTTCAAGCGAAACGTTCCTTGTTCACTCATGACTATGCCGATCTCGCCATAATTTCAATCGATAGCGAATACGGTAAACGTTTATGGGAAGAAGTCTCGATTCCCAAACAGTCTATTTCAATCTCCGGTAAGGCAGATTGGTATTTCGAGCGACTAGATAGCACTCAAAATGGATTTGAATTTCTAATCCGGGGACCAGAAGGCATATTAATCGAGAACAGTTTCAATCTGATTGGTCGTCATAATCTTGAGAATCTGTTGATAGCGATTTCCCTCGCCTACAAGAGTGGAATAGATCCCTTAGTGATTGCAGCATCATTACCTACTTTGACCGGTGCTCCCGGAAGGCTAGAGAAGGTCTTTGCCCAAACCAGTAATTCAATAGGTTTCAAAGTGCTAGTTGATTATGCCCATACTCCCGATGCAGTTTCGCGAGTACTTGAAGCTGTCAGAGCCCAAGGAGCTAAAAGAGTAATTGCCGTCTTAGGTTGCGGTGGAGACCGTGATTCGAGTAAGCGCCCAATGATGGGTAGTGCCCTGAATAACGGTGCTGATATACCTATTTTTACTAGTGACAATCCAAGAAGTGAGGCGCCGGAGAAGATAATCGAGGCGATGATCGCAGGGCTGGATTTGAAAAAAGAGGCCGAGATAATCATCGATCGCCGCGGCGCAATCAATAGAGCAATAGAAATCGCTCAACTCGGTGATGCCGTCTTGATTCTTGGCAAGGGTCATGAGACAGGACAAGAGGTAAATGGCCAGAAGATTCCCTTTAGCGATGTCGCGGAGTTGAAGCGAGCGCTAGGAGAGCGCTCATGATCAAGATGACTGCCATCGAAATTGCAAGAATCATGGGTGGTGAGTACTACGGAGATGCTGACTTACTAGTTGACGGAGAATTCCAATTCGACTCGAGAGAGGTAAAGCCCGGCTCGGTCTTCCTTGCCCTGAAGGGGGAGTCGCGTGATGGTCATGAGTTCGTCGAATCTGCACTCAAGAACGGAGCATCTCTATCGATTGTCACCCGAACCGTCACTGGAAATCATGTAGTTGTGAAAGATGTACTCCAAGCCATCGCGAAGTTAGCAGCTGAGGTAAGAATTCGCTTGCGTGATTTAAAGGTCATCGCAATTACGGGCTCTCAAGGCAAGACGACGACCAAAGACATGCTGCAATCAATCCTCTCCGGACAAGGTGAGAGCATCGCTCCAATTGGTTCATACAACAACGACATCGGAGTTCCAATAACCCTGCTCAGATGTAAGGAGAGTACGAAATTTTGCATCCTTGAGATGGGCGCTCGCCATCTAGGAGATATCGCCCGACTCACTGACTTGGCCACTCCTGATGTGGGAGTCGTCCTAAAGGTTGGGACTGCTCACTTAGGTGAGTTTGGTTCAAGGGAGAAGATCGCTGAAACAAAGGGCGAGTTGATCAGGGGATTGGGATCTGGTGCAACTGCGGTACTTGGAACCTATGATGAATTTACGCCGAAAATGAATGAGAATTCAAAAGTTAATACTCTGACGTTTGGCGAGAATTCTGGTTGCTCAGTGAGAGCCGCAGACTTGGAATTGCATGGAGGATTTCCCGCCTTTGATTTAGTTACACCTGAAGGCAGGGAGCATGTAGAACTTCAATTGCTTGGAGTACATCAAGTTCCAAACGCTCTTGCAGCAGCTGCTGCAGCGCTCGCTGTAAGAGTTTCAACGGCTGACATCGCTGCTGCTCTTTCCACTCACCAGAGCGCCAGTAAGTGGCGGATGGAGTTAATGGAGCTAAGTGGCTTAACCCTTATAAATGATTCGTATAACGCAAATCCGGAGAGCATGTCCGCTGCCTTGCGAACCTTGGCTCTACTTACTCAAGAGCGGGGCGGAAACTCTTGGGCCTTCTTGGCCAAGATGCATGAACTAGGCAACGAGTCAGATCAGCTCCACCGACAGGTAGGACTTCTATCGGGGGAACTTGGAATAGATCACCTGGTGATAATTGGGGAGCGAAGTTACATTTCCAATGAGATTGACCCGAGCACGACCATACATTTCTATCCAGAGCGCGAAGGAGCCTTCGAGCTCTTCCAGCAATTTGATTCCGGAGATGTAGTTTTGGTGAAAGCATCAAGGGCTGAACACCTTGAAGTAATCGCAGAACAGATTGTTGAGAATTGGAATGAGAGAAAGGGTGAGGAACTTTGAGAGGTATATTGATTGCTGGCGCACTGGCCTTCTTGTTAAGTTTTATCCTTACACCTTTGTTTATAAAGTTTCTCGCAAAACGTGGTTACGGACAACAAATAAGGGATGACGGCCCAAAGACACATCACGTCAAACGTGGTACACCGACAATGGGTGGAGCTGTTCTAATCTTCTCGGCGCTGGCGGCTTACTTCATATCTCACTTAGCTACCAACGTCCCAGTAACTACTTCAGCCCTCTTAGTGATTGGTCTGATCGTCGGATTAGCCGCAGTTGGTTTTCTAGATGATTGGTTGAAGGTCGTCAAGCAGAGGTCTCTGGGACTTCGTGCACGAGAGAAGCTTTTTGGCCAAGCGCTTGTTGCCGGAGTCTTTGGATACTTCGCAACTAAGTTTCCAGATGAAGTTGGAAACACTCCGTTATCTCTCTATCTATCGACAGTTAGGGATACGACAATCAAGCTTGGCCTGGTTCTAGTAATTCTCTGGGCAATACTTCTTGTTCTCGGAACTAGCAATGGTGTGAATTTGACCGACGGCTTGGATGGTCTTGCTACGGGCGCAGCGATCATGTCTTTCCTCGCTTTTGTCCTAATCGGCGTCTGGAAATTCGGACAACGTTGCGAGATTGTCGTAACTAATTGCTACAACGCACGGGATCCGCTAGATATGGCGGTGCTAGCAGCAGCTCTGGCTGGCGCTTGCGCTGGATTCCTATGGTGGAATGCCTCACCGGCGCGCATCTTCATGGGCGATACCGGCTCCCTTGCGCTCGGTGGCGCGCTAGCGGGATTAGCGATGACACTTCGCACGGAACTTCTTTTAATCCCAATCGGCGGCCTGTTTGTGATCATCACGCTTTCAGTAATTATTCAGACCACTTACTTCAAAATTTCGGGCGGAAAACGGGTCTTTAAAATGGCTCCGCTCCAGCACCATTTCGAACTCCTCGGATGGGGAGAGGTAACGATCGTCATTCGTTTCTGGATCATCGCAGGACTATCTGTCGCTGCTGGCCTGGGGCTCTTCTACGCGCAGTGGGTGGTTGCGTAACGTGGGGTTTACAGATTCACTCAGGCAAAAAAATGCGCTTGTAATTGGCGCTGGCGTTACAGGTAGCTCGGTCAAGCGATTCTTGGAATCTCACGGAGCCCAGACCCTCTTGATTGATGAGAAAGATAAGTCCGCGGTAACCGTCGAATTCGCGAATGTTGAATTAAAGAGCATTGATATCGCAGTCGTATCGCCTGGCTGGAAGCTAGATCATCCCTGGGTCGAGCAGATCCGCTCAGCAGAAATTGAGTTGCTGTCAGAGATTGATCTTGCATGGAGAGTTAAGTCTGAATTGAATCCTAAACAAAAGTGGATTGGATTGACCGGTACGAACGGCAAAACCACCACCGTTCAAATGACCGAAGCCATGTTGCTACAGAGCGGCATTCGTGCTCGCGCTTGCGGCAATGTTGGAGAGCCAGTGATTGATTTGGCAAATGATCCAGACATAGATGTTTTGGTTATCGAGCTTTCCTCATTTCAACTCAGCTGGAGTCGTGAAGTGCGCTTCTATTCAAGTGGAATCCTAAATATCGCCGATGATCACATTGACTGGCACGGCAGCTTCGAGGATTATGCTGAAGCAAAGTTATCTATAGCGGACAAGAGCGAACTTTTGATCGCAAACTTGGATGACGGAGTTTTAGCAGGGAGATTGGCCAACACTCACTCTCGGCTCATCACCTACACTCTAAATAGCCCTAAGCCTCACCAAATCGGACTTGTAGAAGATCTGATTGTCGATCGAGCCTTTGTATCTGGTGATGCAGAAGTTCTCTTCGAACTCAATCAAGTCAAACCCGCCGTTCCTCACAACATAGCTAATGCCATGGCAGCCGCAGCGCTGGCACGCTCTGTTGGTGCAGATGCAGCTTCGATAACCGTAGCTATCTCCAAATTCAGACTCGATCATCATCGACTTGAAGTTGTCCTAGAACGCGACGGAATCACTTGGATAGATGACTCCAAAGCCACAAATCCGCATGCCGCTCTCGCCGCACTTCGATCGCAGTTACGTTCGGTCTGGATTGCAGGAGGTTTGGCAAAGGGCGCCTCTATGGATCAACTAATTAAGGAGGGCGCAAGCCGAATTAAGTTTGCGATTCTTATCGGTACCGACGCGCGCTTAATCGAAGATGCGCTTAAGCAACATGCTCCTCTGGTTGAATACCAAATAGTTGATCAAGTGCTTAGAGGGAGAGAGTTGATGCAAGAAGTGGTGAGAATCGCCCTCTCGAAGGCTATGCCAGGTGAAACGGTACTCCTCGCTCCAGCCTGTGCATCGATGGATCAATTCAAGAATTACGGTGAGCGTGGCGATCTCTTCGCAGCCGCAGTGAAGGAGATCGTTGATGGCAAGTAAAACTTCGCTATTCTCGAAACCAGCTTCAGCCTATTTCCTAATTCTAGGTTCGGTTTCGATTCTCTCCGCGCTCGGAATTGTCATGGTTTTGAGTGCGTCTTCAGTAAAAGCCCTAAATGAATCGGGAAACTCTTTCGCAATAGTGTTTCGCCAAGCGCTCTTTTTGACTCTGTCAATTCTCGTGACCTGGCTAGCAATGCATCTAAAAGAGAGCCTATGGAAACCGCAAGCACGTCTTGCGCTTGTATTTTCTGCAATATTCCTTACTCTTCCTCAGATTCCAGGTTTAGGAAAAACTGTCGGCGGTAATACCAATTGGATTCAAATTGGAAGTTTTTCCATCCAGCCAAGTGAGTTCGCAAAGTTCGGACTAATCCTCTGGTGCGCTTTGCGCCTGCGAATCCACGATCAACGTATGGCCGAACGTGGAGTTAGCAATCCGCTTCCATTGGTGGCGCCTGGAATTGGAATAGTGCTGGCGCTGGTTATGTGGGGTAATGACCTAGGTACTGCAGCTGTGATCGCAGGAATAGTTGGGGGAATGCTCTTCATAGCAGGCATGCAGGCTCGCTTCTTCGCCACTCTATTCGCATTAGGGATTGTCGCCGTAGCCGGTTTTGTTATGACTAGCCCGAATCGATTGAGCCGATTCTCTGCATTCTGGGATCCATTCTCGGAGGAGAATTACAAAAGCGCAGGTTGGCAACAGGCACATAGCATCATGGGCCTTGCATCAGGAGGTCCGCTTGGCACCGGTCTTGGGTCCAGTAAGCAGAAGTGGGGAAATCTTCCGGAAGCACACACAGATTTCATCTTCGCTGTGATTGGCGAAGAGCTTGGCTTACTCGGCACCCTGGCGGTACTAATCCTGTATGCAATTTTGATTCTAGGAATTTTCAGAGTGGCTTTACGCGCGCGGAACAACTTCGATCGTTATGTGACAGCGGGAATCGGCTGCTGGATTGCGGTCCAAGTGATTATGAATATCGGAACCGTCATAAGCGTTATGCCAGTTGTCGGAGTCACTCTTCCATTTATCTCTTACGGTGGTTCATCGCTTCTAGCGACCTTCGTTGCAATCGGTTTCGTGCTTGGTGTATTGCGCCGCGATCCAGAGATTGCTGAGGATTTGAGAGCACGTCGAACAGCGAAGAGCGCGAGAGGATAGTTCGGTGACGAAACGGATCGTCCTCGCCGGGGGAGGAACTGCAGGACACATCGAACCGGCCCTGGCGGTGGCTGACGCGCTACGCAAAATGGATCCGAACGTTGAGATTGAATTCATCGGAACCGCCTCAGGACTTGAAAGCCTTTTGGTACCGCAACGTGGTTACCGGCTAAGGACTATTCCAAAAGCGGCTCTTCCACGAAAGTTGGCAATGACTTCTCTTCTCTTCCCTTTTTCTATTATCAAGAGCGTAGCCTCTGCAAGAAGAATTCTGATGGGCGCTGATTCGCTAATCGGCTTCGGTGGTTACGTGAGCGCTTCTGCATATTTAGGAGCGAGGTTCGCGCGAGTTCCCATAACAATCCATGAAGCTAATGCAAAGCCTGGTTGGGCGAATCGCCTAGGGCGACATTTCGCAGAGCTAGTAGCTGTGAATTTCGAAGAGGTTCGCTCAGATTGGGCTGGCTCGATTTTGACAGGGATGCCAATCAGAAACGCGATTTCAGAATTGGCGAAACTCTCCAACAAGGAGCGAGAGAAGTTCCGCGAACTTAACGCAAAGAGCCTAGGCCTTGACCCAGCGCGGCCAATCATCTCCATCTTTGGCGGATCGCAAGGATCGTTGCAGATGAATAACGCGATTAGAGATTACTTAGCCGGGAGAGTCTCGAGCGATGCCAATAAACTACAGATTATCCACGCGGTCGGCATCAACAATCCGCTGCCCGAGGAAGAGAGTGATTATCTCCCTATGGCTTACTTCCATGATATGGCTGCTATCTACGGAGTATCTGATCTATTGATTACTCGAAGCGGTGCCGTAACATGCTCTGAATTGATGACAGCTGCTCGATTCGCGATTCTTGTTCCGCTTCCTCACGGAAATGGCGAGCAGATCGATAATGCACAAGCTCTCGTCGATCAAGGTCGAGCAGTCCTCGTTGCTAATGAGGATTTCACCGGTCAGTGGCTTCAAGAGAATCTCGAAAAAATCGTAGCTCTAGCTGCAGAGAAAGACTTGAGTTCTGCCGAAATACACCTAAAGGCTGCTGATCGAATCGCATCTCTGGTCTTAGATTCAATGCTGAGCGATAGCAAAGGCCGTAACTGATGCAATGGCGCGGTTTGCGAGTCCATTTCATAGGAATTGGCGGCTCTGGAATGAGTGGTATCGCCAAGGTCATGGCAGCACGAGGAGCGATCGTCTCTGGTAGCGATATCCAGGACTCTGGCACCCTCGACGCCCTTAGAACCATCGGAATAAAGGTTTTTGTCGGGCATTCTCCATCCCACATAGAGGGCGCCGATCTAATCGTGCGATCTAGCGCGATCGGTGAAGAGAATCCAGAAGTTTCTGCTGCCCTCACTTCAGGAAAGAATCTCCTTGGTAGAGCCGATGCCCTCAGTCGACTTTTGGCCGATAAGCGCTCTGTCGCTGTTGCTGGAACTCACGGAAAGACCACTACAACTTCCATGCTTACCGTTGCGCTCCAAAGTTGCGGACTTGATCCTTCCTTTGCAATTGGTGCATCTATTCGCAATTCTGGAACAAATGCCCACAACGGCTCTGGGGATGTTTTCGTTGTTGAAGCGGATGAATCAGATGGCTCATTTACTTCCTATCGACCCTTCGGTGCAATCGTCACAAACATTGAATTGGATCATGTGGATAACTTCAAAGATTTAGATAGTATCGATAAGTTATTCGAGAATTTTGCTGCAACAGTGTCCTCCACCTTGGTCGCATGTAGTGATGATGCTGGAGTAAGGAGACTGCTAGGAAAGTTAGCAAGAGAGAAATTGGATGTTATTACCTATGGAACGGAAGGTGACCCCGATCTTCTAATCGATCGTATCTATCTTGGTGCTCGAGAGAGTGGGGCTCGGCTGGTCTTTCGTGGACGCGTTTGGGGAGAGCTCGCTTTAGCGATTCCCGGTCGACATAACCTGCTCAATGCTGCTGCAGCAGTTGCGATGGGGGAGAGGTTGGGAGCTCCGATTAACTTGCTTTTGGCCGGTTTATCAAAGTTCACAGGCGCCCGTCGCCGCTTCGAAATCCGCGGGTCAGTAAATGGGATTACAGTCGTTGATGACTACGGACATCATCCAACCGAAATCAGGGCAACTCTTGAGACGGCTCGAAACTTTGTTGGTGCAGGAAAAGTATTTGTAGTCTTTCAGCCTCATAGATTCACCAGGACAAAGGCTTTTGCGGAAGAATTTGCCATCGAACTTTCAAAAGCTGACCACACCTTTCTGTTAGAGGTTTATCCAGCAGGGGAGGCCCCTATAGCTGGAGTTAGCTCCCTATCTATCTCCTCTCGGATGCCTAAAGGATCAGTCACTTATGAGCCCTCAATGCCTGAGGTCATTTCAAAGGTAGTAAAGGTGGCTCAACCGGGAGACCTCATTCTGACTCTAGGCGCTGGAGATGTGAGCTCTCTTTCGACTTTGATAGTCGAGAATCTTTAGAAGATTGATTAGAAGATTGCAATGAAGAGAGTTCTAGTCATCGGAGCCATTGTTGCCATTAGTGGCCTTGCATAT
>CAZFQY010000001.1:66737-104367 GCA_964521265.1 uncultured Clavibacter sp. | reverse complement strand
GATAGACCCAGATCCGATAGACCCAGATCTCATGGACCTAAATCTGAAGGTCGTCCACTTAAGAAGTTGGTAACTGAAGAAGAAGAGCGCAGACAACGAAGTTTTGAAACACCTCCAGTGCCCGCGGATATAACGGGAGAAGAACTTGAAAAGAAAATTGCTTATCAAATTGCATCCTTGACTCCAAGCAATGCCAAGAGCGTTGCAAGACATCTAGTTGCCTTAGAGCGATTCCTAGAAGAGGACCCAGAGCGCGCTTACTTGCATGGGCGTGAAATTTCTTTTCGCGCTGGTCGCCTGGGAATTGTGCGGGAACGCGCAGGCGTGGCAGCAGTACGTGCCGGTCACTTCAAAGAGGCTCTTAAAGACCTTAGAGCCGCCAGTCGAATAACCGGATCTATCGAGCTAGAGCCATTCATCGCACAATGCGAAGCGGCTCTGGGAAATGCGAGAAAAGCTCTTGAAATCGCGGGGAGCGTTGAAGAATCCAAGCTGAGCAAAGCTGGAAGAGTCGAGATGAGGATCGCGGCTTCAAGTGCCCGTGAATCGCTGGGCCAATTTGATGCCGCGGTACTCACTTTGAAATGTAAAGAACTAAATGAAAGTGATCCCGCTTGGAGCAAACGTCTTCGAAGGACCTATTACAACGCCCTATTGAAGGCTGGTCGCGATCAAGAGGCTGAAGATTTTGTATCTCGATATCCACAGATCATTGATGAAGAGGAAAAGAGATAATCCTCATCTTGAAAGATGGGCCTCCTCAGCGAAGAGAGTGGAGGTCGTAAGTGGCAAGTTATAAGAATAGAGTTGATCTTGTTGGAAGGATTAGCGGAGAGCCTCTTGAAAAGAAACTTCCCAGTGGTGACGTCGTTGTGGAGTTTAGGGTCGTGATTGATCGCGATGACCGGGATGGTGTCGATACATTCGATGTAGCAGCGTGGAAGTCTCAATTGAGAAGACGTGCGCTCTCGCTAAAAGCTGAGGAATGGGTTGGAATCCGGGGTGTTCTGCGCAGGAGATTCTGGAAAAGCCCATCGGGAGTCGCGAGCCGTTGGCAAGTCGAAGCACGCGAATTAGAGCGAATTTAGGTACCTTTTCACCATGGCTAATGATCTCTTTTCTGCTCTTCGAACTTATCTCACAAAAATCAGTAGCGGCGAGAAAACTCCGCAAGAAGTAGCTGCCGCTCTAAATGCCTGGGCCCGTGAGAGTGGCGAGGCGATAAAAGTCAAGATTGAAGAAGAAGTCAAGAAGAATGTCTCGAGAATGGGTTTTGCGAAGGCAACTGATTTGAAACGCCTAGAGCGTGAGGTGATGGAGCTTAAGTCGCTTTTGAAGAACAAGAATTCGGCGGCATCTCCACGGCAGAACGGAACGAAGAAAGCTGGAGGCGTCAAGCCACTTAGTAAGAAAAAAGTGGCTAAGAAGTCAACATCCAAGAATCAAGCCGCTAACAAGTCATCTAGCAAGAAGAGTAAGTGATGAATAACCAGGAGAACGCAGATCGAATCACCTCGATAAAGCGTAAAGTAAATGAGATAGGTCTTTCACCTCTTGAGGAGCATGGCGCAAAGTTTGAGGAAGTTAATAGAGAGCTAACGGAAGCCTTAGCTGCCGTAGAAGGCATCTCTAACGCGCAGTAAAGCTCTGCAAAATTTCTTGATATGGATTGAGGGTTTATGCGAACACGGCTAGACGCTGAATTGGTTCGCAGAGGCCTGGCTCGCTCTCGAGAACATGGCCAAGACTTAATTGATCGCGGCCTTGTGAAAGTGGGCGGCTTGCCTGCGACAAAAGCAGCGACGCGAGTTTCAGATAGTGACTCGATAACTATTGAAGAGCTTCGAGACGATTTTGTATCTCGAGGTGGTTCTAAATTATCAGGGGCGCTCGACCATTTTCCGGCGCTGAGAGTTGAAGGTCGGAGGTGTTTGGATGCAGGAGCATCAACCGGCGGCTTCACTGATGTCCTTCTCAGGCGAGGAGCATCTAAAGTCGTTGCTGTTGATGTTGGATATGGTCAACTCGCATGGGAGTTGCAAAAGAATCCCAAGGTCGAGGTGCATGATCGAACCAATATCCGAGAGCTGACTCTCGAGAGCATCGGTGCCCCAGCCGAGTTGATCGTCGCGGACCTCTCATTCATATCCTTAAAAACTGTGCTCCCTTCGCTAATAGCTCTTGGAACGAAGGAAGCGGATTATCTGTTGATGGTGAAACCGCAGTTCGAGGTCGGGCGAGAGCGGTTAGGGTCTGGGGGCGTTGTACGCGATGCAGCTTTGCGAGTCAGCTCCGTGCATGAAGTCGCTGAGCGTGCTTTTGAGCTTGGACTTGGATCCATGGGGGTAGTAGCTAGTTCGTTACCCGGACCATCGGGAAATGTGGAATATTTCCTCTGGTTGAAGAGAGGCGCGCCTGCGCTAACTATGGAAGAAGTAAGAATCGCTGTAGAGAAGGGACCAAAGTAGATGAGTAGAAGCATCATTCTTGTCCTTCATCCCTCTCGGCCAGAAGCGCACAAATTGGCGACGGAAGTAGTTCAAGAATTGGCAAAAGCGGAGATCTCGGTCTGGTCTTCGACAGAAATAGAGATTCCAGGAATCGAAAATAAATCGATTGATGAAATTCAGGGGAGTATTAGGAAACATGAGTTAGTTCTCGTGCTTGGTGGCGATGGAACGATACTTCGCGGAGCCGAGATTGCGCACGGCAGCGACATCCCGGTGCTCGGTATTAACTTAGGTCATGTTGGTTTTCTTGCACAGATCAAAAAGCCCTCGGTAGGTGAACTAGTCACAGCGATTAAGAATCGGAGTTACAAGTTCGAGAAGAGAATGACCCTGGCCTACAAGGTCATTCGGAAAGATGCTGTAGTTGCTGAGGGCTGGGCTCTCAACGAAGTTACAGTCGAGCGAAATACAGAGGCGATGATTGAGCTCTTCGTCCAAGTAGATCATCGTCCTCTATCAAGGTGGGGTTGTGATGGAGTAATTTGCGCGACTCCGACTGGGTCTACCGCATACGCATTTTCTGCTGGCGGCCCGGTTGTTTGGCCCGATGTGGATGCGCTTGTTCTACTTCCGTTAGCTGCCCATGCACTCTTCTCAGACCCGATGGTTGTCTCTCCTGATTCGGAGATTGCTATTGATGTTGAGAGTGAGATTGGAGTTTTGTCTGCAGATGGTCTCCGAAAATTTCAGATAACTGAAGGAGATAGAGTTCTTCTAACGAGTGAAAATAGCTTCGTTTCACTAGCTCACCTCGAGGACGTTGCCTTTACCGATCGCCTGGTGGCTAAGTTCAAGCTTCCAGTTGATGGCTGGCGGGGTGAGTGAGACGAGTCGCGAAGAAAGAACCCGACTCGAAGAGGTCTCAATAAAGGGGCTCGGGGTAATCGACAGCGCCTCAATTGAATTTGCCCCTGGCCTAAATGTAATCACCGGAGAAACCGGCGCTGGAAAGACCATGGTGCTTACCGCATTATCGTTGGTATTGGGCGGAAAGACCGACGCTGATCTCATTCGAAAAGGGTCGGAACGGCTGGTGGTAAGTGGAAGATTTAGTCTTCCGGGGAGGACAAATCCAAGAATCGATGCCTTAGTGACTGAGCACGAGGTCGAGTTAGATGAGGGCACTTTGCTTTTATCTCGCTCAGTCAATGCGGATGGCAAGAGCCGAGCAATGCTCTGTGGAGTTACCACAACCGCATCTGTACTCTCCACATTCGCTTCGGAGTTGATCGATATTCATGGACAACATGGGACTCTTCAATTGGCCAAGAGTGCTAAGCAGCGCGAGCTCTTAGATCGATTTGGAGGCCCAAAGATCGACGAAGCTCTGAAAAATTATCAAGATAATTTAAAGAAATATGATGAGATCTCAAATCGAATAGCTGACCTCAAAAAAGCCCTGGCTGATAAGGAGCGAGAGATCTCTTCTTTGCAGGAGCTGCTTTCCGAATACAGCAAGTTGAAGCCGAGCGTTGGAGATTTCCAGGCGATTGAAATGGAGATTCGCAAGTTGGAGAGCGTTGAAGATATCCGGATAGCACTTGTTACGGCCTTAGGGGCCCTAGAAGGAGATGAAGCGGAAGGCAACACAATTGGCGCAAACTCTAGCCTCGGCATCGCTAGGAGAGCCCTTCAGTCCGTAAGGGATAAGGACCGTTCAATCGAGGTAGCGGCAGCAAGCATCGAAAGCGCCTTATTTGAGGCTGTTGAAGGTACGAGCGAGTTACGTTCATTCCTAGAGAATTTAGAGGCTGATCCAAAGAGATTAGAAGAACTCCTTAATCGACGTGCGGCGCTCAGGGCTTTTGTTAAACGCTTCGGCGAAGGGAGTGACCTGGACGCGGAACTCGACAGCGTTTTGAAACTAGCAGAGACGGCTAAAGCTCGCATCCAGGACTTGACCGGAGGCGAGAGTCGGATTGAAGAATTGGAGATTGAGCAATCAGAAATCTTTTCTCGTTTGATAGGGGCGGCGAAGGCCTTAACTGTAATCAGAAGAGAGAGTGCTAAAAGATTGGACGAAGAGGTAACAAAAGAACTTAGAGAACTTGCCATGCCGAAGTCTTCGTTTAATTGCTCTGTTACCGAAGTCGAAGTCTCGCAATCCAAGGGAAGCCTGACGCCTCCTTCAAAATTCACCCAATATGGATTAAATGAGATCGAGATGCTCTTCTCTGCTCATTCTGGTGGAGAGTTATTGCCGATATCAAAAGCAGCAAGTGGCGGCGAGCTTTCACGTTTGATGCTTGCCCTGGAAGTTGTCGTTGCAGCAACTTCTCCGCGAGGAACATATTTGTTCGACGAGATCGACGCAGGTATCGGCGGCAAGACTGCGCTTGAAGTTGGTCGGAGGTTGAAGCGGCTCTCACAGAGCGCACAGATAATTGTCGTTACTCACCTTCCGCAAGTCGCGATCTGGGCTGATAATCATCTCCGAGTACTTAAAGACTCGTCAGGAAGCATTACAGAGTCATCAGTAAGTATCATTGATCGAGAAGAGCGAGAGAGCGAGATCGCGAGAATGCTTTCTGGTCTCGAGGACTCGGAACACGCCCAAGAGCACGCTAGAGAGTTGCTTGATTTAGTAAAAGGGTAGGTCGGTGATAAGTTAGCGCTCCATGACCGCCCCTCATGTGACTAAGCATCTTTTCGTCACTGGCGGAGTCGCCTCAAGTTTGGGTAAAGGTCTCACCGCTTCAAGTCTCGGAAGGCTTCTGCGAGCGCGCGGACTTAGGGTCACTATGCAGAAGCTGGATCCGTACATAAATGTAGATCCCGGCACTATGAACCCGTTTCAACATGGTGAAGTATTTGTAACAGACGATGGCGCTGAGACCGACTTAGATATCGGTCATTACGAGAGGTTCTTGGATACAAACCTCCACGGCTCAGCGAATGTGACAACCGGTCAGGTCTATTCGAGAGTGATCGCGCGAGAGCGACGCGGAGAATATCTCGGTGACACCGTACAAGTTATTCCTCATATCACCAATGAGATCAAAGATCGTATTAGAGCAATGGCTTCTCCGGAGATCGATATCGTGATCACGGAAGTCGGCGGAACTGTTGGTGATATTGAGTCACTACCTTTTCTTGAGGCGGCAAGACAGATCCGTCAGGAAGTTGGACGTGAGAATGTTTTCTACCTCCACGTTTCACTTGTGCCATACATAGGTCCATCCGGTGAATTGAAAACCAAACCCACCCAGCATTCGGTACAGGCACTTCGCTCGATAGGAATTAGCCCAGATGGGGTTGTCTTACGATCTGACCGCGAGATACCTTTAAACGTAAAGAAGAAAATCTCACTTATGTGTGATGTCGATCAAGAAGCAGTCGTTGCTGCTGTTGATGCGCCATCTATTTATGACATTCCAAAGGTTCTTCATCGCGAGGGCCTTGATGCTTACATCGTTCGAAGATTGGGGCTGCCTTTTCATGATGTCGAATGGGGAGATTGGGATCAATTACTCCATCGGGTACACAATCCTTCGCGCACAGTAAAAGTAGCTCTGGTCGGCAAGTACGTCGACTTGCCCGATGCTTACCTCTCCGTTACCGAAGCGCTCCGAGCGGGAGGCTTTGATAACAATGTGAAGGTTGAAATCAAGTGGGTTGTAAGCGATGAATGCGAAACAGATGATGGCGCAAAGAAGCAACTTGGCGATGTAGATGCAATCTGCGTTCCGGGTGGCTTTGGAGTGCGGGGAATCGAAGGAAAAGTTGGAGCGCTCAAATATGCACGTGAAAGAAAGATTCCGGTGCTTGGTTTATGCCTAGGTCTTCAATGTATGGTCATTGAGGCGGCAAGAAATTTGGCTGGATTAACTGGGGCAAGTTCAGCAGAGTTTGATCCAGAGTCTCCTCATCCCGTTATCGCCACAATGATCGGTCAGGAGAAGATCGTTGCGGGGGAGGCCGATATGGGAGGAACCATGCGCCTAGGTCTATACAAGGCTATCCTGGCAAAGGGCTCAATCGTTGCTGAAACCTATGGCGCAGAAGAGATATCAGAACGGCATCGCCATCGCTACGAAGTGAACAATAGCTATCGTGAAGAAATAGGTAAGGCTGGTTTAGTCTTTAGTGGTATCTCGCCTGACGGTTCTCTTGTGGAGTTTGTTGAATTACCTAGAGATATCCATCCTTATTACGTCGGAACGCAGGCGCATCCAGAGTTTCGTTCACGCCCGACCAATCCTCATCCGCTCTTTAGTGGCTTGATTAAAGCTGCGATTAACCGTGGAAAATAGGGCGCTTCTCCAGAGTTTCATCAGCCATATTGGTGTAGAGAGAGGTTTGAGCAAGAACACTCTTCTCTCATACGAACGTGATCTCAAGAAGTTAATCAACTTCCTCGACCAACGTAATTTGAGCCTTACTTCAGCAAGAGTCGATGATTTGAGGGATTTCTTGAGCTCCCTGAGAGCATCTGGTCTCGCAGAAGCAAGCATTGCCCGTATCACGGTTTCGATTCGTACCTTCTATAAATTCATTTCTAAGGATCGAAATTTTCAGAATATTGCAAGGGAACTGATTCCTCCTACTGTCCCGAAACGTCTACCTAAAGCTCTTTCGATTACAGAGATAGAAAGTCTCCTTTCAGCACCACCAAATGAAGGTATGGGAGTTCGAGACCGCGCGCTTCTTGAGCTCCTATATGCGACCGGTGCCAGAGTTAGTGAGCTTGTTGCACTTAATACAGATGACATCAAGAAGATTGAGGAAACTTCTGAAGGTGTCATTACTTTGAGGCTCATTGGCAAAGGAAAGAAAGAGAGAATCGTGCCGGTGGGGAGCTTTGCGCGAAAGGCAATCGATGACTACTTGGTGAGGATTCGCCCCTCGCTAACTAAAGAGGGTCAAAAAGCGCTATTTCTTAACGCTCGAGGCGGTCGCCTCTCTAGGCAGAGCGCCTGGGAGATAGTTCTTGAATCTGCGGAAAAAGCAGGCTTAGGGGCGCGAGTATCTCCTCATGCGCTCCGGCACTCGTTTGCAACCCATCTGCTAGATGGTGGGGCGGACATAAGAGTGGTTCAGGAGTTGCTTGGACATGCATCTGTAAGTACGACTCAGATTTACACCCTGGTGACCATCGATAAGCTTCGTGAGAGTTACGCAACGGCGCACCCACGAGCCAAGTAGAGCGACTATCTCCCGCGCAATCTCCGGGCAATGATTGATTGGTCGCCTTTAGCCTCGAGGTCTGAGATGACTATGGATAATGCTTCCCGAACGATCCGACCGCGATCGACCGCTAGACCCAAATCACCACGGAGATGGAGACGGGCTTGCTCAAGATCAAAAAGTTCTTCCGGTGAGAGATAGACCGTGATCTTCTCATCATGTTTCTCGCGGCCAGAAGGGCCCTTCTCGATTCCAGTAGGTCTTCTTCTTGGTGTCTGTCTGACGCCCGTTGGATTCTTGGGAGCTGTTTTCGCAACAGTTTGGGTAGTTGGTCGATTGGTATGTACAACCTCTTCAACTACTTCAACTTGATCAGGAACAGCGCTAAGAGTTGTCTTTCGGAATAGTTCATCTGCACCCGGCAGACTAATACGTCGTGTCATCTGACACCTCCATTTGCAATCAATTCACGAGCGAGCCGGCGATAAGAGGCAGCTCCGACTGAGGAGCTAGCGTAAGAAGTGATGGGCTCTCCTGCAACCGTTGTCTCAGGGAATCGAACGGTGCGAGCGATGGTTGTGTCACAAATCTTGTTTGGAAATGCTTCGCTAATTCTTTCGAGGACTTCGCGACTATGCACCGTCTTGCGATCGAACATAGTGGGGAGTATCCCTAGTAACTGCAGATCGGGATTGGTGTTTATCTGTACCTTCTTGATGATGTCATCCAAAAGCGCCACCCCGCGTAGCGCAAAGTATTCGCATTCAAGGGGAACAAGGACCCAATGAGAGGCTGTCAGCGCATTTACCGTCAATAGACCAAGTGAAGGTTGGCAGTCAATGAGAATGACATCGTAGAAATCAACAACCGGCTGAAGTACACGCTTCAGAATCTTTTCGCGTGCGATGACATTAACTAAACCACCCTCAGCGCCCGCTAAGTTTTCGTGTGCAGGCACCATATCCATTCCGGGAACGCTAGTTTTCAGGAGGAAATCATCAATCTTCGTCGATTCATCCATAAGAAGGTCGTAGACAGACCCCTCAATTTCCCGCGTTGACACATTCAAGCCAACTGAAAGCGAGTGCTGAGGATCGAAATCAATTAGAAGTACGCGACGTCCTAGTTCTGCAAAAGCAGCTCCTAGATTAATTGTTGTCGTTGTCTTTCCGACACCGCCCTTTTGATTAACGACTGAGATGATGCGCGCATCACCGTGAGTTGCCAAGGGAGCTGGTTCGGGGAAGATAGGAGTTGGACGATTTAAAACTGAAGAAGTTGTGACAACTTCACTATCGTTCTTTGAAACGCCACGAATTGTCGATTTAGCGTTCAAACGAGAAATCTCTGAAGCACTTTTTGCCATGGCGCGACTTTACGCAGATGGGTTCGGATTCTAGGAACGACACGCGTAGAGTTAGGGCGTCATGGTTACTGAAAATACTGAACTCTCAAGTAAAACTTTAGGTTCGGTTACAAGCGAGCAGAGTTCCTCCTTTCAAGGCGAGGGGCGGATTAGTGGCTTCTCAGTTACATTGGAGAATTTTGACGGCCCCTTTGATCTTCTCCTGCAGCTTATTTCGCGCCACAAAATGGATATCACTGAGGTGGCAATCGCAACGGTAACTGATGAATTTATAGCTCATATCAAGGCTTTGGAAGAGACAGAAGAGGGTTGGAAGTTAGATCACGCAACTGAGTTCCTTGTTGTGGCAGCCACACTTCTTGATTTGAAGGCGGCTCGACTATTGCCTTCTGGTGAGGTCGATGACGAGGGCGATCTCGCTCTCCTCGAGGCTAGGGATCTGCTGTTCGCGCGTCTGCTGCAGTATCGTGCTTTTAAGGAGGTCGCCGCCATCCTTGAGAGGCGGATAGAGGTACAGGAGCGAACCTTCCCGCGAAGCGTCGCTCTCGATTCAGCTTTTGCAACCCTCCTTCCCGAAGTATTGATTGGCGTCAGTCCGGAGCGTTTCGCTGCTATCGCAAACCGCGTTTTGACGCCTAAAACCGTACCCACGCTCTCAACCGCACATCTCCACCTTCCTATGGTCAGCGTTGCTGCTGAGGCGAACCATGTTGTTACGCTGCTAAGGCGCCAGAAAAGCATGACCTTCCGCTCTATCGTCGCAGATGCCCCAAATACCCTGGTTGTGGTGGCACGATTCCTAGCTTTACTCGAGCTCTACCGAGAGGCCCAGATCCGATTTGAACAAGTCGTAGCCTTAGGGGAACTGCAGATCACCTGGACGGGGAGCGATGCGGGAGAAGTGAACGTTAGTGATGAATTTGACCAACCGATAAAGGTAGAAAGTGAAGGCCAAGATGTCTGATCGTGAGCTCGAAAGATCGATTGAGGCGATCCTGATGGTTGTTGAAGAGCCCCTCTCTGAAGTGGTTCTAGCCCAGATCATTGAGCGCCCAACAGAGGAAGTTGTCGAAGCCCTTAATCGTCTCTCAGGTCAATATGTGGCCGAGCAGCGAGGTTTTGAGCTAAAGCAGATTTCTGGAGGATGGCGCTTCTATAGCCATCCTGACCTGGCTCCATTGGTGGAGAAATTCGTGCTTGACGGCCAGCAGGCAAAGCTAACCCAGGCGGCGCTAGAAACCCTCGCCGTCATTGCCTACCGGCAGCCAATTTCCAGGGCCCGCGTCTCCGCCATCCGAGGTGTGAACGTGGAAGCGGTGATGAAAACCTTGGTAAATAGGGGATTGGTCGAAGAGTGTGGCGTGGAGCATGAAACAGGGGCAATCTTGTACCGAACCACAAACTACTTTCTCGAGCGAATTGGTCTAAACCGAGTTGAAGACCTTCCTGCCCTCGCGCCATTTCTGCCCGATGTTGACGGCCTTGATGAAGTTATAGCTTCGCTCACGGAGTAGGCGCTTTAGGAATGGCCGTAGACTTCCGGGGTGCCGGAAATCCGCCTCCAGAAGGTTCTCGCAGATGCTGGCGTTGCTAGCCGCCGTAAGTGTGAAGAGCTGATTGAATCTGGTCGCGTTTCGATAAATGGAAAGATCGTTCGAACGCTTGGAACCAAAATAGACCCTTTAAAGTCTCAAGTTTCAGTTGATGGTAAGTCAATTCAAATCAATTCGAACAGAACTTATATTGCGTTTTATAAACCTAGAGGTGTTTTGTCCACCATGTCAGATGACCGAGGACGACCCTGCGTCGGCGACTATTTCTCGGATCGAGCAGAACGCCTTTTTCATGTCGGACGGCTTGATAAAGAAAGTGAAGGGCTTCTAATTTTAACCAACGATGGTGAGTGGGCCCAGGAGATAAGCCACCCCTCGCATGGAGCAGCTAAGACTTATCAGGTCTTTGTTGAGGAGACTGTCACGCGCGCGATGATCTCCAACCTGAAAAAAGGTGTGCGATTGGAGGATGGCCTCGCTAAGGGGGAAGCTTTGAAGTTGATTCCAGGCGGCTTTGAAATTGAGATTCATGAGGGTCGTAACCAGATTGTTAGACGCATGGCCGCGAGTCAGGGGCTTACGGTTCTTGCATTACGCCGGGTGAGAATAGGGAAAATTCACCTGGGCGAGCTGAAGAGCGGAAAATGGAGATATCTATCTATCGTTGAAACGACTAAGCTATAAAAGGTTAAAACAATAAATAGATACTTCAGAAAATATTTATTTATCGATTTAACGGCATCTGCTGCTACTATTTTTTAGCAATTTATCGATAAAATTATGCGCAAAAGCGGCTGATAAAGTCGATAAAGAGTCTTTAGTCTGAGCCTTCGGCCTGCTCCGTTATTGTCGACAATTCAAAGGTGAGCCTTGAACTGGCGTGAGTATTCATTTATCGATTAACCGTTAAAACGCGATAACAACTTCCAACGAAAAGGAAGTGGGCGGCCGTAAAATTCGTGAGTGAGCGTCCGAGGCATCAGAGGTGCAACCCAGATCGATCGCGACGACCCTCTTCTTATGCAGGACGCAGTCGTTGAGCTCATGAGCGAATTGATGCGCGCCAACGGTCTTGCAGCCGAAGACTTGATCTCCGTTATCTTCACAGTCACTAGCGATCTCAAATCAGATTTCCCAGCAGCTTCTGCCCGCGCTATGGGCTTAGGCGATGTCCCACTTCTCTGTTCTACTGAGATTCCGGTGCCCAACAGTCTTCCTCGGACAATTAGAGTTCTAGTCCATTGCGAGAGCACCCGGAGCCAAAAACAGATCGCCCATATATATCTTCGTGGCACAACGATATTAAGAAAAGATCTAGCCCAATGAGTGAACGAGAGGCTCGCATCGTTGGAGCGGGACTCATCGGCACTTCGATCGCCCTCCGCCTGAAGGAGCGCGGGTGGGGCGTCCAGATTAAAGATGAGAATAGACCAAGCGAAGGTATGGCTTCTGACTTGGTTGGTGCCTCAACTTCCGGGAGGTCGCCCGAGATAGTTGTAATCGCAACACCACCAAATGCAGTCTTTGAAACTCTAAAGTCTGAATTTGTCATCAATCCAAATGCAGTATTTATAGATGTAAGTAGCACAAAGGCTAATCTTCTACTTCAGGTGACGACTATAACGGCCTTAAATAGTCGCTTTATGGGTACTCATCCGATTGCTGGCAGAGAAAGTGTCGGGCCATATTCGGCAAGGAGTGATTTATTCGACGGGCGCGCGTGGATCATAACCCCAGCCTCAAATTCCGATCCACATCTAACTGATTACGTCGAGAGTTTTATCTATGAATTGGGAGCAGTTCCGTACCGGATGTCCGCCGTTGAGCATGATCGACTCTTTGCGCAAATATCTCATCTTCCCCAAATACTCAGTACTGCGCTGGCAGCTTCTCTAAGCGAACTAGGGGAGGCGCTGGATATTTCAGGTCAGGGCCTTCGAGACATGCTGCGTTTGGCGGGATCAAACAGTCAACTCTGGACCGAGATATTGCTCTCAAATAAAGATGAGATCCTCCATGCAATAGGTGCACTCAATGTCCGACTAAAAGTGTTCGAGGATGCGATCAAAGAAGAAAATGGCGAAAAACTAGCGGATATTTTTCAAATCGCCAATGCAGTACACGCAAGCTTAAGCGGCAAACATGGATCACGTCCCCGGAAGTACACCTACTTAAACATCGTTATTGAAGATAAGCCGGGTCAATTAGGAGCACTGTTCAACGAATGCGCGGAGATTTCTGCAAATGTTGAGGATTTATCTCTAGAACACTCGCCAAAGCAGGAAACTGGCTTGATACGACTAGCCTTATCAGCGGATGATGCCAAGAGACTTCATCTTCATTTATTAGGTAAAGGGTGGAGAGTGCATCAGCAGTGAATTCAATCAAGAAGCAGATTGTTGTTGCACTTGACGGTCCTAGTGGTTCAGGTAAGTCATCAACTGCTAAATCTCTTGCAATTCGTGCAGGTTGGAATTATCTAGATACTGGCGCCCTGTATAGAGCCGCAACTTGGCTGTTTCTCAATTCGAAGTTGCAGTCATCTGATGAACTCTTGGATGCGCTACGTAAATCACCAATACGATTTGAGACAGATCCAAAAGAGCCTAAAATATTTGTTGGCGAACGCGAGCTAACTAAAGAGATCCGCGAGGAGATTATTAACTCAAATGTGAGCCAGATCAGCGCATGGCCAGATTTACGGAGAGAACTTCTGCTACTGCAGAGATCAATCATCGCCAAGATAAATACTGGGATTGTCGTCGAAGGTCGAGATATCGGTACGGTCGTGGCCCCAGACGCCCAACTAAAGCTCTTCTTACAAGCTGATATCCAGGCCCGCGCTAAACGTCGCGAGAGCGAGCTTGATTCAATGCAAATCGCAAGAAGCGAAGCGCAAAGCGTTGCTGATTCCCTTGCTGCAAGGGACGCTATCGATAGTTCTCGTGAAATCTCGCCCTTGAAAAAAGCACCCGATGCGCTTCTGATTGATTCAACACATCTAACCCTTGATGAGACAGTTGATTACATCTGGAACATCTTGAAGCAGAGATCACTGCTCGGGTTGCCTGTTGTTGCAGTGGTCGGTCGACCTAATGTTGGAAAGTCCACTCTCGTCAATCGAATTATTGGTGGGCGCGAAGCAATCATCGAGGATACGCCAGGAGTTACGCGTGATCGCGTTAAATATGATGCAGAGTGGAATGGAAAGAAATTCACTTTAATGGATACCGGCGGCTGGGAGCCCACCGCCGAGGGAATAGCGCTCAAAATATCGGACGCCGCTCAGAGCGCAATAGGTGAAGCTGATCTGATTCTTTTCGTGGTTGATGCTCATGTTGGAGCACAGAGCGAAGACGAGGCTCTTGTGAGCATCCTGCGTAAGAGCAAAGTTGACGTCATGCTCATTGCCAATAAAGTTGATTCAGAGCGCGACGAACTCGACGCTCATCAGTTATGGAATATCGGACTAGGTGAACCACATTTCGTATCTGCAGCTCACGGTAGGGGTTCGGGAGATCTGCTCGACAAGATCGTAGAACGATTACCAGAAGTTGGTCGCGGTCGAGTTTCTGATGGTTTTAGAAAGATCGCTATCGTCGGCCGGCCAAATGTTGGAAAGAGCAGCTTGCTTAATTCTTTTGCAGGAAGCACTCGTGCACTAGTTGATGATGCTGAAGGCACAACCAGAGACCCGATAGATGAGCTGATTGATGTAGATGGCAAGACATGGAGGTTTATCGACACCGCGGGAATCAGGAGGAGAGCGCATCAGGCGAGTGGAACCGATTATTACGCCGCTCTAAGAACAGAGCGCGCTATAGAGAATACGGAAGTTGTGGTGATAGTTCTTGACGCATCTGCCCAGATGACGGAGCAGGATTTGCGGATTATCACTATGGCTGAGGAAGCAGGAAAAGCTTTAGTGGTAGTGATGAACAAATGGGATCTACTCGATGAAGACCGGCGACTACAGCTCGAACGGGAGATAGATAGGAACCTAGATCAAGTTGAATGGGCAGAGCGGATTAACCTTTCGGCGAAGACCGGTTGGCATAAAGATCGCCTAATTCCTGCCGTCGAACGGGCGCTACAAAGTTGGGAGTTCCGCGTTCCTACAGGAAGGTTAAACGCCTTCATGGGCCAACTTGTCAGCTCAAACCCTCCACCAGTTAGAGGCGGCAAACAACCAAAGATCCTCTTCGCCACACAGGCGGGGATAGAACCCCCTACCTTCATAATCTTCGCAACAGATTTCCTCGAGTCAAGCTATAGACGTTTTATTGAAAGACGTCTAAGAGAGGAATTTGGGTTCTCCGGTTCTCCGATCCGGATCTCAGTTCGCCTCCGTGACCGTTAATCTCGATTTTCGGGCCCGAGGTACTATTTCGTTACGGGACGTAGCGCAGCTTGGTAGCGCACATGGCTGGGGGTCATGTGGTCGCAGGTTCAAATCCTGTCGTCCCGACCAGCAGTCCGGTCCGGTTCCTCGTTTCGCGAGGAGAAATGGCAGGAAATGTTAACGATTCCGAATTTATTGACTTTAATGCGCGCACTTGGGATACCGGTTTTCCTCTTTTTTACCTGGCAAGAGCAGTACTCATGGGCCGTGCTGACCTTGATGGTCGCGGGCGCGACCGATTATTTCGATGGCAAATTGGCTAGAGCCCTAAATCAAGAGAGCCGATTCGGCGAGCTCATGGATCCAGCGGTAGATCGTCTCTACATCGCAACTGTCCTGTTGGCAATGTTTGTGACCGGCGCTATTCCCGTCTGGGTTCTCTTAATTATCGTCGCCAGAGATATCCTCTTGGGGTTACTGCTGATCTTCATGAAGCGGGCGAAGATCCCTCCTTTCACAGTGACATACTTGGGGAAAGCGGCGACATTCAATCTCTTGTATGCCCTTCCAATGCTTCTACTGACCTTCTCCTCTGTCGAGGAGCTATCTACCCTAGCTTTCATCTTTGGGTGGGCCTTCGCCGGTTGGGGGATTGGGCTCTATTTGTGGACCGGATTGCAATACGCTAGAACTGGTATCGGGGCCCTACGAGCTAGGGCTTAGTAATAACGTCGGGAAGCAACAGTGAAAGTATTGTGGAGTTCGTAGAGCAAAGAAGACAGGGAGTCCAGTGAGTAACGTTCCAAGTAATTTGCGATACACCAAAGAACATGAGTGGGTTGAAGAGATTTCTCCTGGTCGCTATCGGGTTGGAATCACTGACTACGCTCAAGGCGCGCTTGGCGATATTGTCTATCTTCAAATGCCTAAAGTAGGCGAACTCCTTGAATCAGGGAAAGTTTGTGGAGAAGTCGAATCCACCAAGAGCGTCTCTGAAATCTACGCCCCTTTGTCTGGAACAGTTACTGCCGTAAACAGCGAGCTTGATGGATCGCCGGAGACAATCAACTCTGACCCGTATGGCAAGGGTTGGTTACTCGAATTGGATTCATCGGATACCTCACAAGTTGCGGAATTGCTCACCGCAGAGTCTTACAGCGCTTTAACGGCTTGACTCACCCAAACCTCCACCATAGGGTGAGCCTTAAGTGAAACCTTAGGTTTAGGGGAGGGAATTGTGGTTGCCGCTGCAGATAGCAGAAAAGACCTAACCACGACTATCCATCTCACCGCTCTTCGATCTGTCGAAAGTTCACTTAGTCGTCTCATTGAAGAATCGGGCCCTGAATTAATTGAAGTGCTCAACGCCCTTTCTGCGGATGCAGCCATGTTGGTTTCACTTATAGGGCCAAGCAAGGGCGCGCGATATCTCCTCGATCCTGGATCAACAAGAATCGGCAGAGCCACTTCCAACGAAATCTTCCTGGATGACGTAACAGTTTCGCGTAAACATGCAGTGATTTCGAAGGAAGGCAACGAATATCTTCTGCACGATCTGGGCAGCTTGAATGGCACTTATGTAAATGGTGAGCTTGTGGCAGAGAAACATCTCCGCGATGGTGATGAGCTACAAATTGGAAAATTTCGAATGCATTTCTTCAACGGTGGAAAGGTCAGATCATGAGCGTTCCAGCACGCGCCTACCTCAGCATAGGAGAGGTTCTAGCAAAGCTACGTGGAGATTTCCCGGATATAACAATTTCGAAAATCCGTTTTCTCGAATCAGAGGGATTAATCGAACCTCAGCGAACGCCATCTGGATATCGTAAGTTCACAACTCCAGATCTTGAGCGGCTTCGCTATGTTCTTCTTGCTCAGCGGGATCAGTATCTTCCATTGAAAGTGATAAAAGAAAACCTCGATGCTCTAGACCGAGGTCTAGAACCGGCTCAATCCCCAGGCGCTATGCCGACTCCGCGAATGGTTCCGGTTGATGCTGCTGTAGCCCCATCTGCATTTGCCGAACAGAGTGATTTGCGACTTTCGCGTGATGAATTATTGAAGAGTTCTGGGATAAATGAGGAACAATTATCAGAGTTGGAAAGTTACGGTTTGGTTCAATCACGCGGGAAGCACTTCGATGGAGATGCGCTCATGGTCGCAAGAGTTGTCGGCGAGTTAGCTGCCTTCGGTATCGAAGGTCGACATTTGCGAGCATTTAAAGCAGCTGCTGATAGAGAGGTAGGTTTAGTCGAACAGGTGATTACTCCGCTCTTGAGACAGAAGAATTCTGATTCGAAGGCTCGAGCAGAAGAGGTCGCAAGGGAGATTGCCTCTCTCTCGATTCGTCTCCATGCTTCGCTGGTTCGAGCTGGTCTACACAGAGCGAGATGAATTTCCACGCCCTGGATGTAATTGGGGTGAGGGTAGAGATGCCCTCGAATCAACCAATCGTCCTCTTGAAGGAGATCGGTGGCGTCCGATATCTACCGATCTGGGTAGGGGCAGTAGAGGCCACCTCGATCGCCTTTGCCCAACAAGGAGTTCAACCACCTCGCCCCCTTACTCATGATTTGATGAAAGACCTTCTTTCAGCCCTCAACGCCAATGTGGATTCAATTCACCTAACTGAGCTTCGCGATGGAGTCTTTTATTCTGTAATAAATCTGCAGGGCGGTATCGCAGTTTCGGCTCGCCCCAGCGATGCGATAGCTCTTGCCTTAAGAACCGGTTCACCGATTTTGGGTAGCGAAGAGCTGCTCCAGGACGCGGGAATTGAGATCCCAGATCAAGCCGAGGACGAAGTCGAGAAGTTCAAGGAGTTCCTTGAGGGGATTAATCCCGAGGATTTTCAGGCCTAGAACTCTAAAGTATTAGTTGAGATTTAGAGTGTGTCGGTAATTGATGTCTGCCAATTCTGGTCTTACCGTTAAGGCACTCAAGTGAGAGGCTTCCCCCGTGAGTTCTTCTGAAGTTGGCTATCGCGGCGCCACCGCATGCACGGCCGCAGGAATTTCATACCGCCAGCTCGATTATTGGGCCCGCACTGGCTTGGTAGAGCCTACGGTTAGGTCAGCTAATGGTTCTGGCTCACAGCGCCTCTATGGATTTCGCGACATTCTCGTCTTAAAGATTGTCAAGCGTTTACTTGATGCAGGGGTTTCTTTACAGAACATCCGAAGCGCGGTTACTCATCTACGCGAGCGGGGGATTGAAGATCTTGCTCGAATAACTCTTATGAGCGATGGCTCATCTATTTACGAGTGCACCTCATCAGAAGAAATCTTTGATCTACTGCAGGGAGGCCAGGGCGTCTTTGGTATAGCCGTTGGCAAGGTCTGGAATGAGGTTGAAGGTTCGCTGACCCACCTGCAAGGTGAAGATCTCCATGATGGAAGTGTCATGCCGGGCTCCGGCGAGGACGAGTTGGCTATCCGTCGAAAACTGCGTGGGGTCTCTTAACCCGTCATAGATTGAACTAACGCCCTATCCTTCTCGCCGTGGCGAGAAAAACTTTTTCGGATAGGCATATCGGACCTTCCAGTGAGCAAATTGGAACGATGCTCCACGAGTTGGGCTATTCGAATTTAGATAAGTTCATATCCGATGTCTTGCCTGATTCAATAAAACTCAATGAGATTTTTGGTGCGACTCTTCCGCAACCGATCTCCGAACCTGATGCCATTAACGAACTTCGTAGCCTTGCGGAGAAGAATCGAATTTTCACGTCGTTGATAGGTATGGGTTATCACGGAACACACACGCCACCAGTAATTCTAAGAAACGTTTTGGAGAATCCGGCCTGGTATACCGCATACACGCCTTATCAGCCCGAGATATCACAAGGTCGCCTCGAGGCACTTTTCGCTTTTCAAACCATGATCAGTGATCTGACTGGATTACCTATAGCTAATGCTTCAATGCTCGATGAGGCAACTGCCGCAGCAGAGGCTATGACTTTAGCGAGGAGAGCCTCAAAACTCCCAGATGATGCGATATTTCTTATCGATAAGGGACTGCACCCGCAAACGAGAGCAGTGGTTGAAACGCGAGCTAAGCCCCTTGGGATTGAAATAGATGAACTCGATGTGAGAAATTCTAAGTTTGCTCTTGGGAAACGAGAAGTCTTTGCAGTACTTGTCCAGTATCCAGACACTTTCGGTGCGCTGCCTGAGCTAATTGATCTGATAAACGAAGCGAAAGCTAAAAACACTCTGGTAATAATGGCGACAGATCTCCTTGCACTTACTCTGATTAAATCACCGGGGGAGTGGGGTGCCGATATCGCAGTTGGTTCTGCGCAGCGTTTCGGTGTTCCAATGGGCTTCGGGGGACCTCACGCGGGATTCCTCTCAGTTAGAGAAGGCCTCGAAAGATCTCTCCCAGGCCGATTAGTCGGTCAAAGCATCGATAGCGCTGGAAATCCAGCACTTCGATTAGCGCTGCAAACTCGCGAACAACATATCCGACGCGATAAGGCAACTAGCAACATATGCACTGCGCAAGTCCTGCTAGCGAATATCGCAGCGCTGTATGCAGCCTGGCACGGTCCGGATGGATTACGCGAAATTGCCATAAACGTTCATAACATCGCCAGAGCCTTCGCGGGATACCTAAGGCGCTCTGGGTTCCAGATTTATAGCGAAACTTTCTTCGACACCGTTTCATTCAGGGCCGAAAACCCTAAGGCTCTAGTGGAAAGCGCCGAAAGAGCTGGAATAAATGTGCGACTTCTTCCTGATGGAATCTCCGTTGCTTTTGATGAAACTACAAAGATTGAAACCGTTGAGAGATTGATTCGAGCCTGGGGCTTGGCAAGCCAAAAAGGTGAGAGTTTCGGCGGTCTTAATGATCTGAGAAAGAGTTCCTACCTTACCCATCCGATTTTTAATTCCTATCACTCAGAGACTGCGATGCTCCGTTACATCCGCTCGTTATCTGACCGCGATTTAGCTTTGGATCGGACGATGATCCCGCTTGGCTCTTGCACGATGAAGCTCAATGCGACAACCGAGATGGAAGCAGTTACTTGGCCAGAATTCGCCAACTTGCACCCATTCTCGCCATCGGGGCAGAGCTTGGGTACTCGTCAGCTAATCAGAGAGCTATCGGAATGGCTGATCGAAATTACCGGATATGACGCTGTTTCACTCCAGCCCAACGCGGGCTCACAGGGTGAATTCGCTGGATTGCTGGCTATCCGTAATTACCTCGACAGCAGGGGAGAGGCGCATCGGGATATCTGCTTGATTCCTTCGAGCGCTCACGGCACAAATGCTGCAAGTGCGGTTATGGCAGGTATGAAAGTTGTCGTGATTGCATGCGATGAGCAGGGAAATGTCTCTCTTGAAGATTTAAAGGCGAAGATTTCAGAGTAT
Source organism: uncultured Clavibacter sp. (assembly GCA_964521265.1). Taxonomy (GTDB): domain Bacteria; phylum Actinomycetota; class Actinomycetes; order Nanopelagicales; family Nanopelagicaceae; genus MAG-120802. The sequence goes on along the minus strand of CAZFQY010000001.1, from coordinate 84,091 downwards.
GGAGACCGCCTTGCGGCTCTGATGGTCACTTATCCGTCGACCCATGGCGTATTTGAATCGGAGATCAGCAACATTTGCGCGCTTATTCATGATTCAGGTGGCCAGGTCTACGTGGATGGTGCGAATCTAAATGCTTTGGTCGGTCTTGCAAAACCTGGGAAGTTTGGCGCCGATGTTTCGCACCTTAATCTCCACAAAACATTCTGTATTCCACATGGCGGGGGAGGTCCGGGTGTTGGACCAGTCATCGCCCGTCGCCACCTTGCAGCCCACCTTCCCAACCATCCCTTAGACGTTACGTCTGGGCCTCTTACCGGACCAGGTCCTGTAAGCGCGGCACCTTTTGGATCAGCGTTGATACTTCCTATTTCTTGGGCTTACATAAGAATGATGGGTTCCGAAGGTTTGAAGCGTGCAACCGAAGTAGCGATTCTTTCTGCGAACTACATATCGAAAAAATTAGAGCCATATTTCCCAACGCTTTATAAAGGGGAGTCAGGATTTATAGCTCATGAGTGCATTATTGATATTCGCGAGATAACGAAGAACACGGGCGTTACTGTTGACGATATCGCAAAGCGATTGATGGACTTTGGCTTTCACGCTCCAACCATGAGTTTTCCAGTGGCTGGAACACTGATGATCGAGCCTACGGAGAGTGAAGACATTGCGGAGATAGATCGTTTCATCGAAGCAATGCGACTCATAAGGGCTGAGATCGACGAGATTGCAGCTGGTTCGATCAGCGTCGAGGATTCAGCGCTGAGAAATGCGCCTCACACGATGGATGTTGTCATCGGTGAGTGGAATCGTTCTTACAGTCGCGAAAAGGCTGCCTTTCCAAACGGAATAGAACATGGAATGGCTAGACGTGGTAAGTATTGGCCCACTGTGGGTCGTATCGATGGGGCATATGGGGATAGGAATCTGGTCTGTTCCTGCGAACCTATCGAAGCGCTAGCAATCAATTAGTTGACATAATGTCAATTATCGGTTAAATACCGAGCGTCGGGTTATCGCCAAGCCCAATAGAAATACCCCAATCCAGAGCCAACTTCCAAGCCTGCTTGCCAAGGTCTGACCGGATCTAGTTTCAATCTCCATCTCTAAGAGTCCTGGTTTGAACTGTTCAAGTGAATCGATGACTTCACCTTCGGCGCTGATATGTGCCGTGAAACCGGTGGTGCTTACAACTGCGAATTCGCGTTGAAATTCAGCTGCTCGCGCCCGAATTATCTGGAGTTGTTGTCTGGCTTGTGGCGATTTTCCGAAGGTCGCATTGTTGGTTTGAGCAACAACAAAATCCGAATCTCTAAGTCCAGTACGAAGGAAATCATCATCTAATACCTCAAAGCAGATTATGGATTGGAATCTTTTGCCAGAGACTTCATGAGAGACCCATGTTTTGCCCGGTTGAAAGTCTCTAACGCGTTTTGCTTCTGGAGCGATGAATTCTGCAATCGAACGGATAGGCATATATTCGCCAAAAGGTGCTAAGTCTTGCTTTACATACATACTAGAGATTTTCAAGCCCTCATTGTAGAGAATTGAAACATTCTTTGGTCCCAATGAATCCCTGAGGACAGCTCCTACTAACAATGGCGCATTTATTTGCCTCAATGTTTGATTGATGATTTCGGCTGCTTCAGGCGTGGCTATCGGATCGATATCAGATGCATTCTCCGGCCAAATGACGAGCTCTGGTTGACTATCAACTTGTTTACTTGTCTCAGCATGTCTAGTTAGTACTGAGAGCGCTCGAGCGTTGTAATCAAGTCCGAGTTGATCCACTCCCCCTTGTACTGCAACTATTCTTAGCGAATCGTCTGCACCGGTATTGGGTATAAAAATTGAGAGAATGAAAGGAACTGGAACAAGAGAGATGAATCGAAAACGTATCATCGTAAGCAATGCGGAAATGTAGGCGACTAAGAATGTGACTCCAGCAATTCCAATCAAAGAGTAAACTCCAGAGAGGGTTTCAACCTGGGTATGACCTATTCGACCCCAACCAAAACCACCAAAAGGAGATTTCATCCTCAGAATCTCTATCACTGTAAAAGTTGCAGCGAATAGAAAGATGGATCCGAAGTTCCGATTGATTGGAACTAACCCAATCAGGGAGAAAAGCATGGTTTGTAAAAGAGCGAGGCTTACCCAAGGAATCCATCCAACATAAGAGCCAGACCAGTGCAGCAACGGCAGAAAGAAGCATGCGCCAGCCATAAATGAATAGAACAGACGGAGGCGCATCGATTTATCAAGGAGATTTCTGTAAAGAAGAAAGATGCCTAGGTAAGGCCCAAGAGGGAATTCAATCGGCGCGAAGCCAGACCATAGGGAAAAACCAGATAGAAGTGAGAGAACTATGGCCATTGAAGAGCTGCCTTTAAGCGTTCAAAGCTCGTCGAGAGGCCGTACTGCTCTATGAGTCCCATGAGAGCTGACTCATCAAACGTTGCTCGCGGAATCCCAAAATCGACTTTAGGTAAGGCAACTTGATCTGCGCATAAAACCAATTTCTCAACTATCTCTGCATACCCTAGATCGTTGAGAATCTTCTTTCTATGAGCTTCTTTTAGTCGTGAATCCTCACTCTTGGCAGCTACAACTACCGAATCAATAGATTCGAAATTGCGCGCAATCTCAGCAGCGCCTTTTTCTCCTATGCCCTTGATACCCGGTAAACCATCTGACGCATCGCCACGAATCATGGCAAAAAGCCCGTAGCGAGCTCCAGGTATCTCATACTTGTTGGTGAGCCACTTATGGTCTACGAGATCGTGCGCACTTACCCCTTTTGCCAGGTAAACAATCTTTACGTCTTTCTCTTCATCAACCAATTGAAAGAGATCCCGATCTCCTGTGACTATCCTGACTGGACCAGGTTCCCTCCGTGCAAGAGTCGCAATGACATCATCTGCTTCATAATCATCTGCGCCGATTATTTGGACGCCGAGAGCTTCGAAAAAATCAAGGATCACAGGGACCTGTGGGGTTAGCAAGTCCGGTTCCTCTTCTTCCTCTCCATCCTCATCAAGGCGATTACTCTTGTATTCTGGAAAAAGTTCGACCCGCCAAGAAGGCCGCCAGTCCCCATCTAGACAGAGCGCTAATCTCTCCGGCTTATATGCATTTATCAGTCGAGCCGTCATATCGATAAAGCCCTTGACCGCGTTTATAGGTTCTCCCTTAGGCGACAACAGTGAATCTGGCATACCGTAATAGGCGCGATACCAGAGTGATGCGCTATCAATCAACATTAGGGTCATGCGATCACCGCGGAGTATGCAACAACTCCCCTATCTATTCTCTTAATAGCTTCATGGGCAAGGGTGGATAACTCTGCTCGCGCATCTATTAGCTGTCCGAGAAGATCGATTATCTGACGCATATTCCTTACGAAATCCCCAACTGGAATTTCAGTCTCTCGCAAGATTGAATGCAGAGAATTTCCATTCGCCCATCTATATGAGCTCCAAGCTAGATCGAAATTAGGTTCACGTTGCGGGCTGAGTCCTTCATCCTCCTCAAAGGAAATGAGACGAGACCAGGTCGCGATGCAACGCTTTGTGGCAACCTCCAAGCTCTTAGGTATCCGTGGGATTTTGCTGCGTTCTCCCCGACCTTCAAAGATCAACCCTGATAACAGACCAACCAGATCGGCTGCAGATATTCCTTCGAACACCCCATCAAAGATCATTTCGGTCAATAAGAGATCACTTTCTGCATAAATACGGGTGAGAGCGGAACCTTTCTTAGTGAGCTTTTCGCCTTCAACGTAACCAAGCTCTTCGAGAATTGAACTTACTCGATCAAAGGTGCGAGGAATCACATTGGTTCTATTTTCTATGCGTGATTTCAATCCATCAGTTTCACGATACAGGCGGTCTCCGCGCTCGTAGTGTCTCGCGTGGTTCTCTCGTTCGGGGCATTGATGACAGGGATGAGCCTTCAATTCCTTTCGGTGCTGGGCAATTTCTTCCTCAATCTCTCTTCTATTTTTTCGCTTTTCACCACGCCTTGGCCGATGAGCGGCGGTCTGCTCCAATGCCTTGATCTGGAATCTGTGCTGCATATACTCAGAGAAATCACCAAGATGGCATGCACCTTCCGAGTTGATACGGGCAATTGCTTCTTCGTTTTTTGCTATCTGCTTGAGAAGTCCAGCGACGCTGTGATCGGCCTGGAACTGTGCAAAGGACGCGGCTAAGGATTTCCTAGCGCGCTCTTTTCCAAAGCGAGAGATCAAATTAGCTGACATGTTGTAAGTTGGTGAGAAAGAGGATTTCAATGGATAGGTTCGAGTACTGGCTAGTCCCGCGGCAAGTGAACTATCAATCTGGTCACTCCAAAGCACAACGGCATTACCCTCTATATCGATACCCCGTCTTCCGGCGCGTCCCGTTAATTGGGTGTACTCCCCCGGTGTGACAGCGACGTGGCTCTCACCATTCCATTTGATCAATTTTTCGAGGACCACAGTCCTTGCTGGCATGTTAATACCTACCGCCAAAGTTTCGGTAGCAAATACCAGTTTGATTAATCCCTCTTGGAACAATTCTTCAACCGTTTCCTTGAACATAGGAAGCAGTCCCGCATGATGCGAGGCGATTCCGCGTTCGAGCGCTTGTGACCACTCATGAAAGCCAAGAATGCCGAAATCTTCGTGAGGAAGCTCCGAAGTTTTGCGCGCAATGACAGATTGGATGACCTCGCGCTCCTCACTTGTTGTGAGTGAAATGCCATCCCGAATACATTGAGATACTGCGGCATCACATCCGGCCCTAGAGAAGATGAAATAGATCGCCGGAAGATACTGTCGCTCTTGAAGCTTCCAGATAATCTCTGGACGGGTAAGACTCTTTATCGCGGTGAATGTTCTTCCACCATCACGCCCTCTTCCTGGGATTCGCCGAGCTGAGTTGCGTTCAAGGCGTAAAAGCTCTGGGTTGACCCGACCATCATCAACGAAAAGATCTAGCAATCTGTTTCCTATCAGAATGTGCTGATACAAAGGAACTGGTCGAATTTCAGAGAGGATCACCTCCGTCTCTCCCCTAACGTTCTTAAGCCATGCTCCAAACTCTTCGGCGTTCGATACCGTGGCCGACAGAGAGATCACTTGGATTCGTTCAGGAAGGTGAATAAGAATCTCCTCCCATACAGCTCCGCGGAATCGATCTGCCAGGAAGTGGACTTCATCCATCACTACATAACCCAGGTTCGAAATACCCTCCGGTCGCGCATAAATCATGTTCCGCAGCACTTCAGTTGTCATAACGACAATCGGTGCATCGCCATTTATTGAGGAATCTCCCGTTAATAGACCCACATTTGCCTCACCGTGAACTCGACTGAGTTCAGCGAACTTCTGGTTAGAGAGCGCCTTTATTGGGGTTGTATAGAAACAACGTTCGCCCTTCTGCTCCGCCATGAAGGCAGCAAACTCTCCGACAATCGTCTTCCCGGCCCCAGTAGGGGCCGCAACTAATACGCTCTTACCGTCCTCGACGTCCCTACATGCCTTCAATTGGAAATCGTCGAACGGGAATTCATAGTGACTAGAAAATTCTGAGGTAAGGGGAAATCGATTTCGATTCTTAGCAGCTGCCATCCTCTCAGCAGGAGTAAGCGTCATTGATGAACCCAGGTCTTCAATGCCTTAGGGATTATCTCCGCTGAGATTGGAAGATGACCAATACGCTCTCCATCGGCATAAGCAATGGCTTCAGCGTGGATTCTAATTTTGCGACCTCTAAGAATCTTCACCCTTGGGTGAGAGATATGAGTGCCCTTGAAGACCTTCGGGAATACTCGAAGAAACTCGAACTTTGAAACTGGTTCGAGAATCATTAAGTCAAAGAGTCCATCCCTAAGGTCAGAACCAGGACAGATCTTCATCCCACCACCGTAGCTAATTCCATTAGCTACAGCGATAAGCATTGCTTCGGTTTCGAAGTAATGCCCATCAACTTCTATCTCATACTTTAAGGGTTTGAAGACGGGAAGCTCAAGAACCATCGCTAGGTCATACTTCAATTTGCTCTTCAATCGGATTTTGTTGGCTCGTTCATTTACTTTTGAATCGAAGCCGGTACTTAGTACTTCGGCGAAGAATCGATCATTTACTCGTCCTAGATCCAAACGAACCGAGGACTCTTCGAGTCCGAATATCAAACTTGCAATTGGATCGTTTAAGTTCATTCCTAACGATCGAGCAAAATCATTACCGGTACCTGCAGGTATCAGCAATAGCGGGGTTTCCGACTCTGCAAGTTCTTGAATGGCCAAATGCACCATTCCATCTCCTCCGACTACGATAAGGGCATCGGGTTTTTCGCCTAAAAGTGCTGATCGAAGATTTGTCCTGGCGCTTTCATAGCTACTGCCTGAGATATCTTTGAAATTGATCCCTCGAGAAACAAGTTCTCTAACGACAAGCTCTGTTACCGCTTTGCCACGACCTCCTCCAGAGGTGGAATTGGCCAGGAGAAAATACATTTGTAACTGAAGACTAAATCGACTCTGGCGAATCGATGGGCTTCACCAAGTCGATTTCAGAAGCCTGAGTGTCTGACATCGACGATGCCTTCTTGGCGCGTCTCTTGTCTACCAGTAAGGCGATCGCTCCTGCTCCAAAATAGAGAAATATCAGCGGTACCGCTAATGCGGCCATCGATAAAGGATCGGCAGTTGGTGAGAAAGCGGCAACGAAGAGAGTTATTCCAAAGATTGCGGCGCGCCAAGGTTTCAGTATCGACCTGCCGCTCAAGACCCCGATTAAATTTAGAGAGACGAGGAATACTGGGAGTTCGAAGGCGATTCCAAAGATAAGAATCAGTCTGAGTACGAAATCCAAGTAATCATCGAATCGGACCAGGTTATCAAGCGCATCTGGTGTGAATCCGAAAAGAACCTCGATAGCAAGCGGTAAGACGAAGTAAGCGAGAGCCGCACCCAGGGCAAAAAATGGCGTCGCCGCGGAGATGAACAGCACTGAATTTCTTTTTTCTTTCCAGGTTAAAGCAGGAGCGATGAATGCCCAGATTTGATAGAGCCAAAATGGGGCGGCAAGGATAATTCCCGCGAGAAACGCAACCTTGAGTTGCAGATTAAGCGGTCCAAGAACCCCCGCTATATACAAAGCTCCGCATTCTGCTGAATCAGAGGCTTGGGCTGCGCGCAAGTCACAAACTGGCGAAGAAAGGGTTGCGATGATGTCGTTGTAATAAATCCAGCCTACGATCGCTAGTGCAACAATGGCGATGGCAGACTTGATTACCCTTCCTCGCAATTCGCGAAGATGATCAAGGAGAGGCATCGTTCCGCGACTAGAGGACATCCTGATACTCACCGCCTAATTCGTGTTGGGGCGGAATGAAAGAGCGGCTTTAGTTTGCCGACTTCCCGTCTTCCTCTGGCTTCTTATCGTCCTTATTGAGTTCCTTCATTTCACTCTTAAATATCCGCAAAGAGCGACCGAGTGAGCGGGCTGAGTCAGGAAGGCGCTTTGCGCCAAAAAGGATAATCGCCACAAGCGCGAGGATCAGTAGGGATTGAGTCTGATTGAGGTACAACGCTGGCTGTAGATAGAACATAGATATCCTCCTTCGGGAGCCGACTGGCGAACGCTACCACGGCTCGTTTCAGGCCACTTTCCTGAGGCGCCAGATTCATAGGGAACACTAGAGTGACATCTAGAGAGAAACCTAGCTAATGCCAAAATTAATAGTTTCTCAGGGCTTCTTCAGAGCGGGCTTTAACCTGATCTCGCAGCCAATCGGGAGTCCTGACGATGAGGTCACCCGATTCAGCCAAGGCATTTCTAATTAGCCATTCGCTCTGAAATAGGTTGATTGAATAAGCAGCTCCATCTGCTTGGAGTTGATCTTGATTGTCCAGATAGAAGCTTGAATCTTTAGTAAGACTTATCGTCGCTCGAAAGTGTTCATTTTCTCCAGTATTTACCAAACCGCTCTCGGCAGGCTCAGTTGTGAGAGTGATTGCTTTTATGTTTGCGAGATTGAAGGTTCGAATACCTTGACTTGCATCGCACCAAGCCTCTAGCAGAGTGCGACGTGCCTCTGGAACTATCCGTAGGATTGAGATTTTACGGTCTGTTATTTGGGATTTAACGGGACTTAGGTAAGAGATGAGGAGTTTCGTACCTGACGAAATTGCCTCCTCAATCACATTCATCTTGCTCCGTTCAATATCGCTTTCGAAGAAGAGGGCTCCAGCAGGAACCTCATTGGTGTATAGCTTGGAAATCTTCTCTCTCAGCGCCTTGATCTTCGACCGTTTTGAAACTGGGAGTAACTCTTCGAGCGCTGAGAGTGCGACCCTTATGACGAGTGCTTCCGTTTGCGAGAACCGCCGAGGAGCATCGAGGTTCTGCGGGTCACGGAGTGAAACGAAACCATCCTCTACAGAAAGATCGATCAATTCCAGCGGCGTGTAACCGGGCAGACCGCACATGAAGAGAAGATCTAAATCCTTTATCAACTCTGTTGTAGTAATACCAAACTCCGTGGCTACCCCCTTAAGGGATGCACCAGGATGATTAAGGAGGTAGGGCACTAGGTCTATGAGTCTGATCGCTCTTTCCGCCGCAGTTTCAGCCATGACTTTTTACCAGCTTCTGTAGCGCTTCAATCACTGTGAGCCGAAGCTCGCTTGGCTCAGTAACGATCGCATCAGCCCCAAGCCAAAGGACTTCTCGAAGCGCTTCTGACGGGTTTTGGAAGTGGGTCTTTATCAAATCCCATTCATCATCTACTTGCGTGACATCCGTTGCGTTGTTGCGAAGGTGAATTCCTGCTGCCTTCCTTAAACGTAAGGTCACGTTGTAGTCCCCCGGTCGGAGCATTATTAGATAATCCTTGATATTGAAATCAGACGGAATGCTGTATGAATCCTTCGAACCTACGAACTCAATAGAGCCATGAATCCGGGATATCTTGAATACTCGCACATCATCACGATTCAAATCTTCACCAACGAGATACCAGCTTCCCCGCCATGCACTAAGTCCGAGAGCATTGACCTTTCGCCGCTCCATCTTGGTTGAGTCCTCTTTACGGTAATCAAACTCGATGGTCTGTCTTTGGGCCAAGGCGCTTAACAATTCGGCGAGTCCAGACTCAGCGATATCTTGCTCCTTGATTCTAAATTCCTCAGGCATCATGGGTGATACTGCTAATGAGTTAAGTCTGCGCGCGATTGACGAGTTTGATTCGTGTAGTTCAGATTCCTTGATCAAATTGAGCGCGAGTGAGATTAACCCCAATTCCTCAGCATCGAAGCTCTCCCTAAGTTGGAATACCTCGGGACGAATGCGATATCCCACTTCATCTTCAAATAGCGGATCGTGACTCGCGACCTCTATTTCAATACCAAGATTCCTGAGATCATCCTTATCCCTCTCAAACATCCGTTCCTTGGTCTCATTACTGCCGGAGTAGCCTGCAACTCGGCGGAATATCTCACTCTTGGTCATGTAGCGCTTACTCCCCAGGAGCGCCATGGTCAGGTTAACCAAACGTTCCGTCTTCGCGCTGGACATAGCGCGAATTATCGCTGGATTTCGTTATAAGGTGGGGCTTATGAGAACTAATCCTTCACGTCCTATTTCCATGCTTGTATCAATCGCCGTCGCGCTGCTTGCGCTAACGAGTTGTACTACTGATGGCGGCGCTCCGTCGGATGCACCATTAGGGCAACAGGAGTCTGGAAGCGGTACGGTTGCAGGTATGCCCCAGGTAACAGGAGAAGCGGGTCAACCACCTCAAATCACCGCACCCGAGGGAAATCCACCAAGCCAATTGGTGGCTGAAGACGTCTATGTTGGAAATGGTGCTGAGGCGCTACCAACCTCATCTCTGACGGTGCATTACACGTTGATGACATGGTCCAATGGTCAAATTGTTGAAAGCTCTTGGAGCAGTAATCCTCCTACCTTCCCGCTGAATGGCGTCATTCTGGGCTGGCAGCAAGGAATTCCTGGAATGAAAGAAGGCGGAAGAAGACTCCTCGTGATCCCGCCTGACCTCGGATATGGAGAGAGTGGCGCAGGAGCTTCGATCGCACCTAACGAGACCCTTATCTTCGTCGTCGACTTGATCAAGGTTGGCTAGAAGTTCTCAGTTAGAGGAAATCCTCATTCTTCGTTCTCGGAGTAAGCGCCCTTTGCCGGTCGCCTGCGCCGTCTTATCGCTTTGAAACCTGGCGCTAAGCGTCGTGCGAAAAGCAGAAATCCTGTGTGAGCATTCATGGAGTGCTGTGGTCTAACCGCAAGTCCTTCATGATGCCAATTACGAAGTAACGTTTCGAAGCTCTCTGGCTCAGAGAAGAGATCTGATTCTCTGATTGCCTCAGCGGTTCTCGATAACTGAGTCGTGGTAGCTACATAGCAGCAGAGAACCCCTCCCGGCTTCAAGGCATCCGCAGCAGTCTTTAGTACATCCCATGGAGCTAGCATGTCGAGAACTACTCGATCGTAATCATTTGCGAATTCGGAGCTTTCAACGCGACCGAGATTCAAGTCCCAATTTGATGGTGTTGAACCAAAATAGTTCTTTACATTGGTACGAGCAACCTCCATGAAATCAGGGCGTTCCTCAAAAGAAGTCAATCTTCCCGAATCGCCGATCGCTCTAAGTATCGATATCGAAAGCGCTCCGCTCCCAGCGCCTGCCTCAAGAACTCGTGCACCCGGGAAGATGTCGCAAAAGCCAACAATCACAGCAGCATCTTTTGGATAGATAATCGTGGCGCCTCGAGGCATTGAGAGGACGTAATCATTTAGAAGTGGACGAAACGCTTGGTATGCGGTGCCGCTATTTGAGAGAACTATTACTCCCTCGTCTTTGCCGATGATCTCATCGTGATAGATCCAGCCTTTATGTGAATGCCACTGGTGGCCCTGCTGAAGGAAGAATGAATACATCTTGCCTCGGCTATCAGTCAGCTGCACGCGATCGCCCGCTCTAAAGGGTCCGCTCCCTAGAACTATCATTTAAATGAAACTCTCCATCTTCCCGCTAAATAGCGCCGCCAAAGAGCGTAGGTTGAGGTTCTCCAAATTCTCCCTGTGAACCACTCTATCGCCGTGAGGTAGTTCAGTTAGATGTGGTAATCCAAGAACGTATCCGCCTGAATCAATCGCTGCCTTCATCCCCGTCATTGAATCCTCAATGATGAGAGTTCTTTCAATCGGAACACCGAGCGTTTCAGCGGCCTTCAAATAACCTTCAGGATGGGGCTTGGTAAATTCAACGTCATCAGAAGAGCATGTAAAGGAAAAGTACTCCTCGCCAATGCTGACGAGGGCGGCATCCATGATGCGCCTCGTGCTTGCTGAAACAAGAGCAAGTGGTAGGCGTTCACTATGCATATCTTTTAGAAGCTTCTCTGCACCTTTGGTGAATTGAACACCTTGTGAAAGTCGGATGATCATGCGCTCCACAAGTTGATGAGCTAGCTCCAAGGGTTCGAAATTCATTCCGGCGCGGGATCTCATGTAAGCATCAACTCTTTGCATTGGCCCACCGAGACAATGTTTGGCATCCTCGTCAGTCCAGTCAACCCCAAGAGATCGCATAAGTGTGAACTCTTCTTCGATCCAGATTGGTTCACTATCGATCAACGTGCCATCCATATCCCAGAGAACGGCTTCGAAGGGAAAGGCAGAATCAGTCATGATAAGGGTATCCATAATTTTAATTCGCGTTGAAATACTTTGCTTCGGGATGATGAACGATGATCGCAGAAGTGGATTGCTCGGGGTGTAGTTGGAACTCTTCGGACAACTCCACTCCAATCCTCTCTGGGTTCAACAATTGACAGAGTTGGACCTGCTGGGAAAGGTCCGGACAAGCTGGATAGCCAAAGCTATATCGAGATCCCTGGTAACCCTGATCCAAAAGCTCGCCCAGATCAGCCTTATCGCCTTCGGCGATAGAAAGTTCCTGCCTGATTCGTTGATGCCAATATTCTGCGAGAGCTTCAGTCAACTGAACTGAGAGCCCATGCAATTCAAGATACTCGCGATAAGCGTTCTTTGCGAAGAGCTCCCCCGTTGCTTCGCTAACGGATTGCCCCATAGTGACGATATGGAAAGCCACAACATCCAATTCATCACGCTCCTTGCTGCGAAAGAAGTCCGAGAGACAGAGGCGTCGATCACGACTCTGCCTCGGGAACGAGAATCTTGTTAATTCGATTCGCTCCTCGATGCGCGCAGGATCAACGATTATCAGGTCATTTCCCTCGCTGTAACAAGGAAAGTATCCGTATACAACAGCTGCATTCAGCCAACCGCTGGCGGCAGCCTCGTTCAAAAGAGCGCGGAGCCTTGGCCTTCCCTCTAGCTCAGCCATTTGCTCAAATTCTCCGCGCGCTCCACGCAGCCCCCATTGCCCCATAAACAAAGCGCGTTCGTCTATCAATCTTGCATACTCTTGAAGATGAATTCCTTTAACGACTTTTGAGCCATAGAAAGGCGGAGTTGGGATGGGGTTAGAGATGGAAACATCACTCCGGCGAGTATCAATCTCTTTGGAAGACTGATCTCTTGCGACTCTTGTTTTTCGCTCTCGTAAGGGTGGAAGAGTGACGCTGGTATCGCCCTTCTTCTGCGCCATTAAGGTATCCATCAAAGAAAGTCCTTCGAAGGCATCTCGTGCGTACCGAACTACGCCCGGAAATGCCGATGCCAGGTCACTCTCTACAAAACTTCTTGTAAGCGCTGCCCCACCGAGAAGTATTGGCCACTTTTCTGCAAGGCCTCGAGAAGTAAGTTCTTCCAAGTTTTCTTTCATGATTACAGTGGACTTAACCAAGAGCCCACTCATGCCAATGACATCAACCGCATTGACTTCTGCAGCTTCAATGATTTGGTTGATTGTCTGCTTTATCCCGATATTCACAGTTCGATATCCATTATTGGAGAGAATGATATCGACAAGGTTTTTTCCAATGTCGTGTACATCGCCCTTGACCGTCGCTAAGAGTATTGAACCTCGATCCTGTTGATCGGCTTTTTCTAGATGGGGCTCTAATTGAGAGACCGCCAACTTCATGACTTCAGCAGACTGAAGCACGAAAGGCAGTTGCATCTCACCTTTTCCAAAGAGCTCTCCAACAGTCTTCATGCCGTCCAACAGATGATCATTGATGATTGCGAGTGGAGCAATCCCTGCGTTCATAGCTTCCCGGAGGTCCGCTTCAAGACCCTGCTTCTCGCCATCGATAATGCGCCTCGCCAATCTATCCTTGATTGGAAGCGCCGCAAGCTCTTCGGCTCGCGATTTCTTGGAGGAAGTAGCTGCTACGCCCTCAAAGAGTTCCAAGAACCGGCTCAATGGATCATAGGAGCAGATATCTCTCTCGAACTTGCGTTGATCGTAGATGAGATCCAAAGCGACTCTTAATTCTTCCTCGGGGATGCGATTGATGGGGGTTATCTTCGACGGATGCACGATTGCAGAATCCAGTCCAGCTTTTACGCATTCAGCTAGGAAGACAGAATTCAAAACGATTCTTGCCGCTGGATTCAAACCAAATGAAACATTTGAGACTCCCAAGGTTGTCTGAACCTCTGGAAATTCCTCCTTTAACTGTCGAATCGCTTCAATAGTCTCTATCGCATCTCTGCGAGTTTCCTCCTGCCCGGTGGCTATCGGGAAAGTGAGACAGTCAATGATTATGTCGCCTACTTCAATTCCCCAGTTTTCATTTAGATCACGGATTAGTCTTCTAGCGACTCGCAACTTCCAGTCACAATCGCGCGCTTGGCCTTCTTCATCGATAGTAAGAGCAATTACGGCTGCTCCATGTTCCTTGACGAGCGGCATGATTCTTGCGAATCTTGAATCAGGTCCGTCGCCATCCTCATAATTGACCGAGTTGATTACCGATCTGCCACCCAACCGTTCTAGACCTGCCTGCAAAACAGCAGGTTCAGTTGAATCAATTACTATCGGCAGCGTTGAAGCAGTCGCCAACCGCGCCGCAAGTTCGGACATATCCTTAACGCCATCTCTACCGACATAATCGACCGAGAGATCGAGCATATGGGCGCCATCTCGTATCTGATCCTTAGCGATATCTATACATGCTTCCCAATCTTCCTTTAGTAGAGCATCACGGAAAGCCTTACTTCCATTTGCGTTGGCCCGCTCTCCTATCGCCATAAAGGTCTGATCTTGGCGAAAAGGAGAAAATTGATAAAGAGAAGACGCGCCATGTTCGACCCGAGGAGAGTTCTTTGCATGCTTCCGACCATTAATCTTCTCAACGAGCTCTTTTAGGTGAGTTGGAGTGGTTCCACAACAACCACCAATCAGATTAAGCCCATACTGATCTACGTAGTTGGAGAGAGCTTCAGCAAACTCCTTGGGCTCTAGAGGATAGTAAGCGCCACCGTCTTTTAGGATTGGCAAACCTGCATTGGGCATACATGAAATTCCAACTTCACTAGTTTGGAAGAGTTGCCGAAGGTGTTCACTCATCTCCGCCGGACCAGTTGCACAATTCATGCCGATAAGGTCTATCTCTAGGTTGGACAATGCATTGAAAGCAGCACCAATTTCCGAACCTAGGAGCATTGTTCCTGTGGTTTCCACAGTGACTTGAGCAATCAAAAGGATATCTCGATTGGAATCTTGGATAGCTAGACGAGCTCCGTTGACTGCAGCCTTCGCTTGAAGTAAATCCTGCGTAGTTTCAACCAATAACGCATCGGAGCCACCCTCAATCAAGCCCTTGGCGGCCAGATAATAGGTGTCACGCAATTCTTGATAGGTGACATGGCCCAGAGTAGGAAGCTTCGTGCCGGGGCCCATAGAGCCGAGCACCCAGCGATCTTGAGCGCTCTCTTTGCCATTAGATCTTGAATTTTTATATTCGTCCGCCACTTCACGCGCAATTCTCGCTCCGGCAAAGGCGAGCTCATAGATCCGTTCTGGAATCCCATACTCCCCTAGATTGGCCAAATTAGCGCCGAAAGTATTTGTCTCGACGGCGTCGACACCTGCATCGAAGTATTGGCGGTGGATATCTGCAATCAATTCGGGTCGAGTTACGTTAAGAATCTCATTGCAACCCTCATGTCCTTGAAAGTCACTGAGAGAGGGGTTAGCGCTTTGAATCATCGTACCCATCGCTCCGTCTGCGATGACCACCCGTTCAGCGAGCGCGCGCCTTAAGGAGCTTATTTCTCGTATTTTCGACGCGCTCACTAGCGGGAGTTTATCGTAGGGTGGTTCCATGCATCTCTTTGAGAGCGCCTTCTCGCTTCGAAAACCGGTGATGATTACCGCTTTTGAAGGCTGGAACGATGCGGGCGAATCCGCTTCGGGGGCTTTGCAACACTTACTGGCATCTTGGACACATCACAAGCTTGCATCGATGGATCCAGAGGAATACTACGACTTTCAGGTAAATCGCCCGAGTATCAAAGTGGATGAACGGATCGTTCGGGAGATTATCTGGCCGAATACGTTGGTATTTGAAGTAGCGACACCTCACCTAAGCCACGATTTCCTTATTGTCAAAGGCATTGAGCCTTCGATGAAGTGGCGTACTTTCGTCGATGAAATTCTTGATCTTGCAGATGATTACGAGGTTTCGATGTCGATAGCTCTTGGAGGATTGTTATCCGATACACCGCACTCGCGTCCAATCACTGTGACTGGCAGCGGATCTCATCCTGATGTTGCGACAAAGCTTGGGGTCGAAATTTCAAGGTACGAGGGACCTACAGGAATTCTTGGAGTTCTCCAAGAGGCTGCTTTTCGCAGAGGCATAGATGCAATTTCACTCTGGGCCTCTGTTCCTCACTATGTCTCAACGCCACCATGTCCGAAAGCCTCGCTGGCTCTGGTAAACGCGCTAGAAGATTTCCTTGGTATTTCTATTCCGCTCGGAGATTTACCAGAGCGCTCAGAAGCATGGGAAAAACAAGTGGATCAAATGGCTCAAGAAGATTCAGAGGTTGGCGAATATGTACGGCAACTTGAGCAGAGTAAAGACGAAACAGATATTCCAGCAGTAACAGCAGAATCGATAGCGAAAGAAGTCGAACGATTCCTTAGAAGGAATCCCGGCATCTAAAGAGCAACTCCGAGATAGAGATCAATTGCGCGAGATATTTCGCCTGAAGAGCCACCTGTTTTGCCCGCCTCAGTGGCTGCACACCAACCAGTAATCGCCCCGATGGCGCCTTCCACATCAAGGTCTCGTGAGAGAGCAAGTTGGATTTCGCGGACAACCTCCTCCGTTGGCGCTACCTCTTCCCGAGAGAGCGCCGAGTTAATCCTTGATAACTCCTCACGGGCGCTTAATAAGTAACTAGTCTGCCAATCGAAGTCCTCGCGATATCTCCGCTTAATCAGGGCCCATCTGATCTCATTACCGCTCCATCCTTCGCTGCGAAGCTTAGAGACGAAGACCAGATTGCCCAAGCTCTTACTCATCTTCTCTCCTTGCCACGAAATCATGCCAGTATGCACATATAAGTCAGCAAAGGTCTTGCCGGTGATGACTTGAGCCTGAACACTCGTCATGTAATGATGAGGAAAACGCAGATCACTGCCTCCACCTTGGAGAGTAATCGCGCTTCGAGCGCTTGCTGGATTCCAACTCTTACCTGAGAGGGTTGAGAGAGCTATGGCGACGCACTCGATATGCCATCCAGGTCGTCCGCTTCCAAACGTGCTTGACCAAGAAGGCTCGCCAGGTCGCGCCGCAGACCAGATGAGCGTATCGAGTGGGTGGCGTTTTCCTACGCGCTCTGGATCGCCACCTCTTGTCGAAAAGATACGAATTGCCTCGTCAACTGAGATCGGCAGATTCTCTATCGCTCCTGGGACAGCTGTTAGATCTAAATAGATATCGCCATCTATCGCATAAGTTTTTCCGGAAGTCATGAGCGCCGCAATGTGAGTGAGAACGATCTCCATGCTCTCGACCACACCTAAGTAGTTACTTGGAGGAATCACTCTAAGTTCAGTCATATCCTCGCGGAATAGATCTATTTGTGATGTCGCCAGTTCTTGCCAGTCTTGACCATCCCGTTTGGCACGCTCAAGAAGTGGATCATCTATATCGGTTATGTTCTGGGTGTAGTGAAGCGCTCGACCAGCTGCCAATTGAAAACGATGAATGAGGTCGAAGGTTAAGTAGGTTGCCGCATGTCCTAGATGAGTTGCATCGTAAGGTGTTATTCCACAGACATAAGAGGAGAAAATTGGATCGCTTAGTTCGATGAGCTCGCCACTGTAACTATCCCGAAGTGACAGTTTGGGGTGCCGACCCGATTGCTGAGCATCTTTACCTGCCGGAGGAAG
>CAZFQY010000001.1:0-66637 GCA_964521265.1 uncultured Clavibacter sp. | reverse complement strand
TGTTATACCGATCGCTTCTTATACGGGGGGCCAAGGTATTGAGGGCCATTCTGGGTTCGGAAATGGGAATTGATTTTCATCAAGCAACCGTTGGGTCCGCGTCTTGAAGGCCCCAAGCTCATTGCTGGAAATGTAGCTGGCTAGGAGCGCCTCTAGAGATTCCCACCTCCTCAATAGATCATCGAGCAAGCGATTTTCCTCGGCAGTAATAGGAGTGCCGGCGAACTGCCAGATGACGGTGCGCAGTTTGTACTCCTCATGGAAGCAGACCCCATGATCGCATCCAAATAATTTTCCTGTGGAATCAAGGAGGATGTGCCCAAATTTGCGGTCAGTATTGTTGGTGAGGTAATCGAATAGAGCCATTGATCGAAGTTGCGGATCATCACTCTGGGCAAAAGCTATTACATCAATTGCTGGATCCACTTCGATCCATTGCTGTACCGCGCCTGGGCCAAAAGGTCCATCCCGCATAACAGTCGTAGGCACTAGATTCAAGTTTGCAAACTCGCTGAGAAGATAGGCAGCAACTTCGCGCGAGGCAAGATTCCCATCAGGGAAATCCCACAACGGCCTCTCGCCAGCAATCGGCTTGTAGACAACTTTATGACAACGTGCGTCCGCAGATTCGATGCCAACTTCTGGTTCAAGGATGAGATCGCAGTAGAGAGTAGCGTTTGAAGCGTCGACTAATCTTCCTGTCACAACAAGGTTGCCTGAGGTGAGCTCTTCGACGGAGAGGGATTGGGTGGAGTTCATGAAAGTTGTCGACGATAACCATTGGATCGTGGACAAAGATGTCCACCAGGGTTAATTGGCCCGCCACAGAAGACACAAGGCTGTCGACCTGCAGCTACTACCAATTCAGTTCTTCTTGCAAAGGTCAGCAGCTCCTCTCCTGTCAATCTCACTCTAAGGATTGGCGGTGCCCCATCTACATCGTCTCCCACAAGTTCCTCGTACATCTCTTGCGTCAACGGATCTCCTATGGATTGTGCTTCAAAGAGGAAGTGCTCTTCTTGCGGAATCCAGGAGAGTGACATGACCCCGAGTGAAAATTCCGACTCAATAGGGGTTTCCAAAGGAGCCAGATCGGTTGAAGAGTGGGACAGAGAGCCGAAATCTCCTCCGATCTCTTTAATCATCTCTCTTGCACGATCAGCTAATGCGGCGGCTTGAGCCTTCTCTAGAGCGAAACTCGCTACTAGTTTTTTACCCGAAGAAATTCCTTTTACTTGGAGATAGAACTCTCGCTCGCCGGGAACGCCGACCGTTCCTATTAAGAAGCGCTCCGGTTTGTTGAAATCAAAGACGAGCCGCGGCATCTGTCCCCCCGCCCAGAACCCTTCTTCCCTCAATCGTTGCCTTGAGCTCTCCTTTGATGGCCTTTTTGGTACCGAACTTAGAGATTTTTTGCAGCGACGACACGGGAAGATTCACGGCTAAGACGGTCCTGCTTGACCAATCGATAACGGAAATTGATCCGGGATCTATGACGATCCTTTGAAACTTATCTAGTTCTCCATCAAGGGTAAGTTGTAGCGCTATTTTGATCGGATCTCCGTGGGAGACAACGAGAATTGGGCCAGTGGGGTTTTGTTTAGAAATTGTATCTAGCCCCTTCTTAATTCGTTTTTTTGCAGCGAGAAAACTTTCGCCCCCGGGGAACTTTACTTTTGATGGCCGAGATTGGATCATCTTCCAGAGCGACTCATTGCGAAGTTCGTTCAGTTTCCTGCCACTCCATTTCCCGTAATTCATCTCTATAAATGCATCTTCAACAATGGCACGTCTACCAATCACTTCAAGCAATGGTTGAATCGTTTCGCGGCATCTCTGTAAAGGGCTACGGTATATCTTGCGTATAGGTAGTTCCTGAAGAGATTTCGCGATAGCGCGAGACTGTTTTTCACCTCTTGCCGACAAACCGATGTTCGGTATCCGACCAGCAAGAATTCCATCCTCATTGGCTGTGGATTCGGCATGCCTTAAGAGATAAATCAAGGTCATGTTCGAAGCGTAACGAGGAAATTGCTTTCTATCTTGCTAAGGTCACTCCCGTGGAAAAGCGACAAGTAGGGACTTCAGGATTACGGCTTTCTCGTCTCGGGTTGGGAACTATGACATGGGGACGCGACACGGATGAGCATGAAGCAGCTGAGCAATTAAGGCTCTTTCTTGATGCCGGCGGGAACTTCATAGACACTGCGGCGGTTTACGGAGATGGAGATAGCGAACGGGTTCTGGGTGGACTTATAGGAGTACTAGCGCCTCGAGAAGATCTAGTAATTGCCACCAAAGCTGGAATCTCCTTTAAGACGGGTGAGCGAGTGGTTGATAACTCAAAGACTTCGCTTCTAGGCGATTTGGATAAATCTTTAAGCAGACTCGGCGTTGACTATGTGGATCTATGGCAGGTTCACACCTGGGATCCAAATGTTCCACTTGAGGAAACGTTAGGCGCGCTAGATCAGGCGGTGCTATCTGGCCGCGCTCGATATGCAGGGATTTCAAACTTTTCTGGTTGGCAAACAGCTAGAGCGGCCACTCTCCAGAATCCGCTCTTTGGTCGAGCCCCAATTAACACCACACAGAATGAATATTCCCTCCTAAATCGGAAAGTAGAGCGGGAGGTGCTTCCTGCTTCTACTGCGCTAGGAATTGGGTTCTTGGCATGGTCTCCGCTTGGCCGCGGTGTCTTGACGGGCAAATATCGAGGAGGTCTTCCTTCTGACTCGCGCGGCGCAAGCCCGCACTTCGCTAATTTCATCGAGCCTTATCTTGATGATCGTTCGGGGAGAATAGTCGAGGCTGTTTTCGTTGCTGCTGATGGCCTTGGTCTCTCCCCTCTTGAAGTTTCACTGTCCTGGGTTCGAGATGCTCCAGGAGTTACATCATCGGTAATCGGCGCTCGAACGGCCGCCCAACTCCGAGGAATTCTTTTGAGCGAAACGGTAGTTCTTCCAGCCCCGGTACGAGAAGCCTTGGACGAGGTTTCGCGCTTGTAAGTCGTTCTTGGCTCGAAGGTTGAGGAATTAGGCACTAACGAGGAATTTAAAAAGAGAGCGAGCGCCAAATTTCAAGGAATCGACCGGGACTCTTTCATCCACACCGTGGAACAAAGCCATAAAGTCGAGATCATCAGGAAGCTGTAACGGACTGAAGCCGTAGCCGGCGATACCCAGCTTAGCTAGAGCTTTATTATCAGTTCCACCACTCATCAGAAAAGGTACTGGTATCCCTTCTGGGTCTTCACTCTTAATTGCTTGAATCATCTTTTCGACAAGAGGGCCAGAGAAATCTACTTCGAGTGGGATATCTGAAACTAGGCTCTCCACTCTTACATGCTCCCCCGCAAGTTGCTTTACTGTTTCAATCAACTCTGATTCAAAACCAGGAATTGTTCGTCCATCAACTACAGCGCTTGCGCTTTGCGGGATGACATTTGCTTTGTATCCGGCTTCAAGCATCGAGGGATTGGCTGTGTTATTCAGGGTGGCACCAATCATTCTCGACATCGAACCAAGCTCTTCGATAACGGGGCCGAGATTATTCTTGTCAAATTTTCTACCAGTCAGCTCTGCAACTTTTGAAAGGAAAAGCTCATTGGTCTTAGTGAGACGCATTGGCCAGGTGTAATTTCCAATACGCGCGATTGCTTCCGCTAATCTCGTTACAGCATTCTCTTTATTCACCATCGACCCGTGACCTGCGACCCCTGTGGCTGTCAGTTTCATCCACTCAATTCCCTTTTCAGAGGTTTCAATGAGATAGATGCGCTTTCCAGAAGAGAGCGTGAACGAGAAACCGCCAACTTCAGATACTGCCTCACTACATCCAGCGAAGATTTCTGGATGATTCTGTGCCATCCATCTTGACCCGAAGATCCCTCCGGCTTCCTCGTCGGCAAAGAAAACGATCACCATGTCCCTTTTCGGAGTGAATCCATGCCGGGCCCAGAGTCGGAAAACACCAAGGATCATGGCATCCATATTCTTCATATCCACCGCGCCGCGTCCCCAAATACAGCCGTCCTTGATAATTCCCGAGAATGGATCGACGCTCCAATCATCGGCATTTGCGGGAACTACATCCAAGTGTCCGTGAACAACTAATCCAGGAAGAGAAGGATCACTCCCTTTGAGTTTGGCAACGACCGAACAACGACTGGGGGCGCTTTCGAGAATCTCCGCTCTGATTCCTACTTCCTGCAATCTCTCTACAACGTATTGCGCTACGGCTGCTTCGTCCCCTTTGCCTTCACCATAATTCACGCTTGGAATACGGATAAGTTCTTGGCATAGGCGTACTACATCATTCTCTAATTCTTCGCGGAGAGCAGGGGTAAGTTCCATGGGCTAAAGTATGCCGTCTCTTGTCCGGGTGGCGGAATTGGCAGACGCGCTAGCTTGAGGTGCTAGTTCTCGAAAGAGATTAGGGGTTCAAGTCCCCTTTCGGACACAAATGATGGTTATGCTCCGGCCGTGGCTACTTCGCTGGAACGCGCTCTCTCTTTAATTGCTGATGTTCCAGATTACCCAAAACCAGGAATTCTTTTTAAGGACATAACCCCACTCCTAGCCGATGGAGAGGGCTTCTCTGTTGTGATTGATGAGCTCGCAGCAGCCATATCCAGGCTTAATCCGAAGATTGATGCAATCGTCGGAATCGAGAGCAGAGGTTTCATATTAGGCGGTGCATTAGCGAAGGCACTCAACATCGGTTTTGTGACTGTGCGTAAGCCGGGGAAACTGCCGCGCGATGTGCATCGCAAGGATTATCAATTGGAGTATGGATTCGACGCATTAGAGATGCATAAGGATCTGATAGATCCAAAGAGCAATGTGGTGATTGTTGATGATGTCCTTGCAACGGGTGGTACCGCTTTGGCTTGTCATGAGTTGGTTAGCTATACCGGAGCAAAGACGATTGCACATATATTTCTGATGGAGATCTCTTTCCTTCAAGGAAGAAATCTGATCAATAAAACCCATCCTGATGTTGAAGTAATCTCTTTGCTGAGAACCTAAGAAGCGAGAAGTTTGATGGCGGAACTGGTTTATTACTGCGGCACCATGGATAGTGGAAAGTCGACCCTGGCCCTTCAAACGGCCCATAATCATCAAAGTCGTGGTCGAGCGGGATTGCTCTTTACAAATCGAGACCGCGCAGGAAGTGGAAAGATCTCTTCTCGGTTGGGGCTCACCTCGGAAGCGCTTGAAGTCACTGAGGAGATGGATTTACATCGCTTCGTGGTCGAGCAGCTCTCAAGGGGGGTTCGAATCGACTATGTAATCTGTGACGAAGCGCAGTTCTACGCTCCGGAGCAGATCGAACAGCTAGCGCGGATCGCCGATGGCCTCGGTATTGATGTATTTGCTTTTGGCATCCTTACAGATTTCAGAACCAAGCTCTTCCCTGGGTCAGCGCGACTAGTCGAGTTGGCTGACCGAGTCCAAACCCTGCAGGTCGAAGCGCTCTGTTGGTGCGGCGAAAGGGCAACGCATAATGCTCGGACAATTGATGGGGCGATGGTTACCGAAGGCGAACAGGTTGTGGTTGGTGATACAGGCGGTAAGGATGTGGTCGCCTATGAAGTTTTGTGTAGGCGTCACCACATGCGGAAAGTTACTGCTCGCTCAAGCGGAGAAGCCCATCAATCAAGCGATCCGCTGCCATTTTCATGATCATCAACTTCCACTCTTGAGACTCCTTTCCTCGTAGACTAATGATTATGACAAACTCTAAGAGTGTTCGCGGTTATGCGGCGCACGATCCGGAATCGGGCTTAGTACCGTTTGAATTTTCAAGGCGTGATCTCAAGTCAGCGGATGTAGGTTTTGAGATTCTTTATGCGGGCATCTGCCATTCAGACATTCATCAGGTGCGGCAGGAGTGGGGACCCTCTCTTTATCCGATGGTTCCTGGCCACGAAATCGTTGGAATTGTTACTGAAATTGGGCAGGAAGTTAGAAAGTTCAAGGTTGGTGACCGAATCGGAGTTGGAGTATTTATAGATTCGTGTAGAAGTTGCCGAAACTGCGTCGCTGGATTAGAGCAGTATTGCGCTGAGGGAATGACTGGGACCTATAACGGTTATGAGCGTGACGGAAAAACCATCGCCTTCGGCGGTTATTCAAACTACTTCGTCATCAACGAACATTACGCAGTTACTATCCCGGGAAATCTAGATCTTTCAGGTGTTGCTCCACTGCTATGCGCAGGTATTACTCTCTATTCTCCAATACGCCATTGGAATGTCGGCAAGGGCTCACGAGTTGCTGTAATGGGTCTTGGTGGATTGGGGCATATGGGAGTCAAGTTCGCTGCCGCGTTAGGGGCTGAAGTGACGGTCTTGAGCCACTCTCCTGCTAAGGAAAAAGACGCGCTAAACATGGGCGCCTCTAAATTCGTTCTAACAAAGGGCGATGATTGGAATGTTGGATTGAAGAAGCGCTTCGATCTGATTCTCAATACGGTTTCCGCTGAGCTTGATCTTGATCCTTACCTGCAACTGCTCGATACAAATGGAACTCTGGTTGTCATTGGACTACCAGGTAAGCCATATGCCGTGAACGCTGGAACTTTGTTAGACGGCAGGCGATCAATTGCTGGTTCGATGATTGGCGGCATGCCGGAGCTTCAGGAAATGATTGATTTCTGTGGTGAGAAGAACCTCGTAAGCGATGTGGAGGTAATAGGGGCCGACTATGTCAACGAGGCATACACACGTACAGTGCAAAGCGATGTCAAATATCGCTTCGTGATTGACGCCAAAACGTTTTAGAAATTTGACGCAAGTAACGCGAGCACAGGCGCGAACGCCAACGCTGGTAGAAGATCTCCAATTGCAATCTCTTTGATCCTTAGAAGTCTGAGGGCGATACCGAGTAGCAGCACTCCGCCGGTAGCAGTCATTGCCAGAACTTGATAGCCCTCAAGAACTGAACCAAGGAAAAGGCCAACCAATGTCCAGGCCCCTTGATAGACAGCAACAGGTAGAGCAGAGAACGCCACGCCCCAGCCAAGGGTTGCTGCGAAAGCGATGGAAGCAAAGAAGTCGAGGATGCTCTTAAGTAAGAGTTGATCAATGCCTGTCGACATGCCATCACTAATGCTGCCAAGGATCGCCAGGGGTCCAATTACGAAAATAAGTGAGGCGGTAACGAATCCCTCAACGAATCGGGATTCACCACTTTGATTATTGCTGACCCCGAATCTGCCTCTCAACGCCTCTCCCAGAGAGTTCAATCTTGATTCGATCTGTATCCAAGATCCAAGAAGACCGCCCAGAATGAGAGAACCAAGGACTACAAGAATAGGAAAGCCATCTGGCAATGAATCGGTCACTTCTTTCTCGAATAACGCCGCAACCGCGGATGCAGCTCCAATGAGAGTGACCGCGCCAAGAACATCCATCAACAAATTGCGCGTTCGCTCCTTAAGCGAATCGCCAAATAATCTTCCCAGAAGAGTCCCGAAAATTATCGCGATAACGTTGATCAGAGTTCCTAAGCCCACAAACATTCCGTAATCCTAGGCTAGAGTTAAGTAGTGAAGTCATGGTTCAGTTTCTTTGCTCCCCATAAAACTGTTCCAGTCACGCCTTGGACAGCAGTCCATCGATGGGACCTGACTCCAAAAAGAGTCTTAATCCTCTCTTCGGCCCTCTTCATCTTCGGACTTGGGGATTCATTACTTATAACTTCTAATCTTGGAAATGCCCCTTGGTCCGTGTTGGCTCAAGGCATCTCATCGCAACTAGGAATATCAATCGGAACGGCCACGCTTCTAATTAGTGGGATTGTTCTTTCTATGTGGCTTCCCCTAAAAGAGAAGCCTGGGTTCGGCACAGTTATGAACATTTTGATAATTGCAGCCGCCATTGATTTCGGACTTTTCCTTTTTCCGGAGCCGAGCGGATTCATGCCACGACTGATCTATGTATTGATAGGGATTGCGATGGTAGGTATGGGATCGGCCTTCTACATTACCTGCGGGCTTGGGCCGGGGCCTCGCGACGGCTGGATGACAGCTCTTCATAACCGAACAGGTGTTCGCGTTGGACGCGTGCGACTTGGAATCGAACTCTCTGTTCTCACCCTGGGGTGGTTTCTCGGGGGAACTGTCGGTTTGGGTACTGCGCTCTTCGCGTTGTTAATTGGCCAATCTGTAGCAATCTCCTTTGGTGTCGTTTCCCGGCTTACCGCCCAGTAGCAATTAGGTTTGGGGCTTCCCTCAGCCCGTGGACTGCCTCCACGCGGTGTCGCAACCACCACCGTTAAAAAATTAGCGATCTCTCACTCTGTTGAGATGAAAGGCAGAAGATGCTGGATACCTTCTTCAAAATCTCAGAACGCGGTTCTTCCGTAGCTCAGGAAGTCCGCGGCGGCGTTGTCACCTTCTTTACGATGGCTTACATCGTCGCGTTAAACCCTCTAATCATCGGACTTGCTAAGGATGCCGATGGTAAGTACATAGGCGGCGGAGATGCACCTAATCTCGCTCTAATTGCTGCCGCAACTGCGCTAGTGGCGGGCGTTCTCTCCATCCTTATGGGTGTAGTAGCAAACTTTCCACTTGCACTAGCAACCGGACTCGGATTGAACACCTTCGTCGCTGTGGCCATAGCTTCACAGATGACTTGGCAAGATGCCATGGGACTTGTAGTCCTTGAAGGCATCATCATCACAATCTTGGTTTTGACTGGATTTAGGACTGCCGTGTTCCGCGCCGTGCCTACCCAACTCAAGATTGCGATCTCTGTTGGTATCGGTCTCTTCATTGCCCTCATCGGGTTAGTTGATTCTGGTTTTGTACGCCGCACCGCTCAAGGTCCGGTTCCAGTGACGCTCGGCGATGGTGGCGAATTAGTCGGCTGGCCAATCGTGGTCTTCGCCTTTGGTCTCTTCCTGACTATCGGTTTGATGATTCGCAAAGTCAAAGCCGCACTTCTTCTAGGAATCGTTATCTCCACTGGCCTTGCTATTGCCATCGAGAACGCTTTCAAGATTGGGCCACTTTTTGATGGAACCAATACGAATCCAAAGGGCTGGAACCTTAATGTTCCTGCCGTTCCATCAGAAGTAGTCGCAACTCCTGACTTCAGCCTCCTAGGCGACTTCAATCTCTTTGGTTCATTCGAGCGAGTTCCATTGATCACGGCTCTGCTTCTCGTCTTCACCTTATTGCTCGCAGACTTCTTCGACACCATGGGAACGATGACTGCAATAGGACAAGAGGCTGGCCTCAACGATAAGAATGGCACGCCACCTAATGCAGAGAGAATTCTCTTGGTTGACTCACTAGCGGCTGTTGCTGGTGGAGCATCCTCAGTATCAAGCAATACTTCGTATATCGAGTCAGCATCCGGAGTTGGAGAAGGAGCTAGAACAGGTCTGGCATCGGTTGTAACAGGAATTCTCTTCCTGCTCACAACCTTCCTCTCCCCGCTAGTTGCGATCATCCCTTACGAAGCTGCTGTTCCAGCTCTCATCATCGTTGGCTTCCTGATGATGACCCAGATCAAGTCGATTGATTGGGAAGATTATGGGATCGCAATTCCTGCTTTCTTGACGATTATCCTCATGCCATTTACCTACAACATCTCTGTCGGTATTGGCGCTGGTTTCGTCTCTTACGTAGTCATAAGAGTAATTCAGGGAAGATCGAAAGATGTCCACCCGCTATTAGCTCTTGTGGCTGGTTTGTTCATGATCTACTTCCTAAGTGATCCGATCAACACCTGGATTGGTTAAGAAGCCCGAATACGATTGAAAATGAAGGGGTGCGGGAAACCGCACCCCTTCTTCAATTCCAGTCAGTTAGCAACTAGTTACCAGGAAATTTCATTAACACCCTGCGAACGCAATATGGAATTCACTTTCGAGAATGGTTTCGAGCCAAGAAACCCGCGGTGAGCCGATAAGGGGCTGGGGTGCACACCCTCCACAACGCGTTCGTTAGCAAAAAACTGCGCAAGTTCTCGCGCTGAGTTTCCCCACAGCAGAGCAATACTTCCCTGATCCGCACAAACCCGAGCAATCGTCTCAGTTACCGCTTCCCAACCTAATCGAGCATGGGACCCGCTCGAACCTGCTGTCACTGTAAGAACTCGATTGAGGAGCATGACCCCCTGTTCGGCCCAACGAGCTAGATCGCCATCCGCCGTGTGGGTTATCCCGATATCGGTCAAGATTTCTTTTTGAATATTCATGAGTGAACCAGGTAAGCCAGATTTCCGCGGAGAAACTGAGAAAGCTAGGCCACAGGCATCTTGAATGTTCGGGTAAGGGTCTTGTCCGATCACAAGAACTTTAACCTCGTCGGGTGGAATCTCAAGGGCACGAAAGACCCATTTCTTATCGGGAAGGATCCGGTCCCCCGAATTTGCAAGGGATTGAAGTTTCATCCCTATTGCATCAATCTCTTCACGGTGCTGTTCAAGATGTGCTTTCCACGGAGCAGGAATCAATTCAAAAAGCATGGGGTATTAGTTACGTCTTGAAGTTGCAGAATATCTTCTGCCATCGAAAGAAAGTTGAACATCTACATTGAAAAGTTTGTTTAGGTTATTCTCCGTAAGGACTGATCCAATCTCGCCACTAGCGAAAACTTTTCCCGATTCTAGAAGCAGAATATGTGTGGTCCCCCGAGGAATCTCCTCAATATGATGGGTGACTATCACTGATGCAGGCGCGGCAGGTTCATCGAGGAAACGAGAGATACGATCGAGAATATCCTCACGCCCTCCAAAGTCCAAACCAGCGGCTGGTTCATCTAGAAGAAGGATTTCAGGATCAGCCATAAGTGACCGTGCTATTTGAACCCGTTTTCTCTCTCCTTCGCTTAAGGTTCCGTAAACGCGATCTGCTAGCTCGCGCACGCCAAAGATATCTAGAAGAGCCTTTGCCCTTGACTCATCCCAAAGGTCATATTCTTCGACCCATCTCCCCGTAATTGCGTAAGCCGCGGTCAGAACTAAATCTATTACTCGCTCATCTTGGGGAAGATAGTCCGCCAAAGCGCTCGATGAGATACCAATACGAGGTCGTAAATCGAAGACATCTACCTGCCCCAATCTCTCACCTAGAATTTCGACTGTTCCAGAACTCGGATGCAGTAGAGCCCCAATTAATTGAAGAAAAGTGGTCTTACCTGCGCCATTCGGTCCAATAACAACCCAGCGCTCTCCGGTTTCCAGAGTCCAATTCAAGGGACCGAGGATTGCCCTTCCATCGCGAAGCACCGATACTTCACTGAGTTTCAATAGGGCGTTCATGGGCGAGAAAGATACCTCTCGAGCTCAGGGTTAGTTGGGAAAATCGCTCTAAGATTCACCAGTGTCGAATAAAGCGAAGTTAATATCTCAAGCCTTGATTCTCGGATCGGGTCCAGATAACCCCAAGGCAGCAGAATTCATCGACGGAGTCTTGAATGACTTTGTGCATGAGACTATCGAGTCTCAGCGGATTGATCTTGGTGGAAGAACCATAGTGGCGATCTTGATCGCACATGATCCAGCGCATGGAGACGCCATTCGTGACGAGCTTGAAAAAGCGGGACCGTCTTTCAATCTTGATATTGGGATGCTTGAGGTCAGTTGATGCGTTTCCGACTGATTCTCTCTGATGTGGATTCAACGCTCATTGAGCAAGAAGTGATAGACCTGCTCGGAAATGTTGCAGGAAGCGGAGAAAAAGTTTCTGAAATTACCGCTCGTGCAATGGCAGGTGAGATCGACTTCAGATCTGCTCTCGCCAGAAGGGTTGAATTGCTTGCAGGACTTCCCATCTCCATCTTCGAAGAGGTAACGAGTCAGATCACGCTCTCACCGGGAGCGCATGATCTGCGGGATTTCTGTCGCCTCCATGGGATTCTCTTCGGAGCTGTCACTGGGGGTTTTCTCCAGGTACTGAGCAGGATCGAATTCTTCAAGGATCTCGACTATATCGCCGGCAACAACCTCGAGATCGAAAATGGAGTTTTGACCGGAAAGGTCCTTGCGCCAATAATCGATAGAGATGCCAAGGCCGAGCACCTACAGCAATTTGCCCATAAATTCGGCGTAGACATGGAAAAGACTGTAGCGATTGGTGATGGAGCTAATGATCTTCTAATGATTCAGCGCGCAGGATTAGGAGTTGCTTACAAGGCTAAACCAATCCTTCGCAGCGCCGCTAACCTCTCTATTGAGAATGACCTCAAAGAACTCATAGAGGTGCTGAAAAATTAAAGTCGGCATGAGTGGATATCCGTTACCAATATTCCTCTAGCCCCAATCCCCCACAATTTGTCCATGGCGTTATGCACATCAGCACGTTTGACCATGGCCCGAACTGCAACCCAATCCTCCTTTTGAAGCGGAGAGATAGTTGGCGACTCGAGTCCAGGAGTGATTTCACATGCAGCAGCCAAGTTCTTCTTTTCAATATCGTAATCGACTAAGACGTACTGTCGCGCGATAACAACCCCTGAAATCCTCCTAATTAATCTCTCTGCGCTTGGATTTATAAAATTAGGGCGTGAGATCAGGATTGCTTGGCTTTTTAAAATCGTCGGTCCAAAAACTCTTAGACCGGCCTGCTTAATCGTATTTCCGGTAGCGACTACATCGACTATCAAATCCGCGACGCCCAGTTTGATAGCGCCTTCAACTGCACCGTCCAAAGTAACAACATCGGCCTTGACTCCGGCATTTTCTAGGAAGTCCTCAACTAAACCCCTATATGCAGTCGCAATCCGCTTACCACCCAGATTCTTTTCATTGATCTCCCCCGCATCCACCGCAGTCGCTGAGGCAGCCATACGAAATTCACTATGACCAAAATCAAGCTCTAGCTTTTCATCAGCCCCTTTACCGCTATCAAGGAGAAGGTCTCTTCCTGTTATCCCAAGATCGATCTGACTGGAGGAAACGTAAGTTGCGATGTCCCTAGGTCGCAAATAGAAAAATTCAACATCATTCGAGGAGTCGTAGAAGGAGAGTTCCTTTGAATCGCTTCGAAGCTTGTAACCAGCTTCCCGAAGTATCTCAGCTGAATCTGCGGAAAGTGCACCCTTATTGGGTAGCGCTACAGAGAGAGTCATATTCAAAGCCTCCGATATATATCTTCAAGTGTCAGACCCTTATCAATCATCAATACTTGTATCCAGTAGATCAACTGAGAAATCTCCTGCGCTAGTTCATCCTTTCCTTGAGCTTCGGCGGCAAGAAGGACTTCACCAGCTTCTTCAAGAACCTTCTTCGTCAATGCATGCGTTCCGAGCGACAGGGCCGCCACCGTAGTCGAATTGGGATCGTTTATTTGAGATTTTCCGATGAGCTCTGCCCATAGAGCCTCAAAGTTTTTCATCTAATGACTCCCGTCGTTGAAGGCAGATTGAAACGAGCCAAGGTTACTTGACAGAGGTAGCTAGGCGACGGAGATTTTCTATGACCTCGGCTGGTTGCTCGGATTTGAAGACAACGGAACCTGCTACGAAGGTGTCAGCTCCCGCCCTTCGTGCAATTTCAATAGTTTCGAGATTTATGCCACCATCAACTTGTAGCCAGGTGTCTGAATAGCCCTTTTGATCCAACCATTTACGGGCTCGCTCCACCTTTTCCATCATCCCTATCATGAACTTCTGACCACCAAATCCAGGTTCAACCGTCATTACGAGAATCATGTCGACTAGCTCAACTAGTTCAGATATTTCCTCAATCGCCGTTCCCGGCTTGATTGCAATAGCAGCTCGCTTACCACGCTTCCGGATTTCCGTTAGAACATAAATAGGGTCAGTACACGCTTCGAGGTGAACGGTGATGCTTACCGCCTTCGTTTCAGCATAAGGTAATGCTTCTTGGTCTGCGTTGGCAATCATAAGATGAACATCAACTGGAAGAGTTGACTCTTCAATAATCTTGCGAGATTGCTCTAGATCAAACGTGAAATTGGGTACAAACTTGTTGTCCATAACATCCAGATGGAGAAGATCGCTAACCTTTGCAACTTTTGCAATCTCATTAGGAAGATCGTCGAAATTTGCATTTAGGATGCTAGGGCAAATTCGGATCATGATGAAACCATACTCCCTAACTGACTCGTTCTAGCAAGGAAAGGAACATACAGTCGGTGCCATCTCGAAAAGTCCAAAGCTGTAAGTCCCCGTCTTTATCCGCGCGCATCCCAACACTTACCCGTCGAAAGTTTGGGTGAGTGCGAAGGAAGTCGCTAACCTGGATCTTGGTTTCTGCCAGATGCGGACTGCAAGTCGAATACCCAATAATCCCGCCTCGTGGAACTCTGGTAGCAGCGCTATCGAGAAGATCGCGTTGAAGTTGAGTGAGGCTGCGAAGATCTGAAGGTTGACGGCGCCATCTCACCTCTGGACGTCGCCTTAGCGCTCCTAATCCTGTACATGGGGCATCGATGAGAATCCGATCGAATTCACCTATTTCAGGGGGTATGTCGCGTCCATCGAAGGACATCACTTCGGATCGCCGTAAGACTTGGGTGACCAGCTTTGCTCTAGCTGGGGAAGGATCGTTCGCGATCATCTCGTCATCCCCTATGAGCGATTCAAGATAAGCAGCTTTTCCGCCAGGCCCTGCGCAGAGATCTAGCCAACGTAATTTTCTTCCATCGCTCTTCGTTTCAAAGAAGATTTCGACGATTATCTGTGACCCAAGGTCCTGTACCCCTGCCCGGCGCTCCTTGATAGCTGGGATTTCCCCAGGGTTCCCCCTATATGTGAAGGCATTCTTTGAATCAGTAACCCTCTCTGCTCCAGCGGCAAGTAATTCGTGATGGTTTGAAAGATTCGGCCAAGCTATCAGCGTGGGAAGGGCAACAGCATTATCGGCTTCTAGCTGGGCAACAACTAATTCTTCATCCTTTAAGCAGTCGCGAAACGCACTAATTATCCATTCAGGATGCGAGTACTTCTCAGAGAGAGTTGAAGGTGAGTAATCAAGATTCTCAGACAAACGTCGCATAATCGCATTAACGAAACTCGACGCACTCTTCCCACAGACAATCTTCGCGAGATCCACTATCTCATTTACCGCTGCATGAGGTGGCGTTGCGAGGATCAGCAATTGATAAGCGCCCATACGAAGGGTGGTGAGCACTTTGAAGTCAACGCTCTCCAGCGGACGATCAACATGCCTTTTGATTGCTCCATCTAGAAAACCCCTCATGCGCAGAGTTCCGTAAACCAGATTTGTAACCAATGCCTTATCCCTGGCCTCTAGATTGGAGACCAATAGCGCTCTTGGAACCTCTAGATTGCTATAGGTATCTGAGTTATCAACTTCGTAGATTAATTCCCAGGCAAGCTGGCGAGCGCTCTTCTGTGAACTCTTTGTCTTATTCAAATTTTTCTCCAACCGTGACGCGTGAGCCTCTAGCCCATTCATCACTTTGCATCAACCGCTTCCCAGATTCCTGAAGTGCTCCGATTACAAGGGAGCCCTTAGCAGTACTGACTTTCAAGGGTGAAATTCCGATTACTTCCCCCAACTGAGCGGAGAAATCTTCATCAACTTGAGAGCTGAAAATCTTTACTCGGCTACCTCGGAAGGTGCACCAGGCGCCAGGTTTCGGCGAGAACGCGCGAATCTGTCGCTCGATAAATTGGGCATCTCTGGCGAAGAGGATTCGGGCCTCTTCGGAACTGATCTTCTTTGCTAAGGAAGTATCCCCGCTTTGGGGAGTTGGCGGTAGGCCTTTGGAGATCTTTTCAATAGCTTCTGAAAGCAAACTTCCGCCTAATTCAGACATCTCATTTAGTACGTTTCCCGCGTCTTTTCTCGCGATAGACACTGATTGCGTGACATATATCGGACCAGTGTCCATACCCTCATCTAGTTGGAAAACTGTCAATCCTGATAATTCATCACCGGAGAGAATGGCCCTCTGCACGGGAGCAGCGCCGCGATATTTCGGGAGCAGCGAGAAGTGGAGATTGATCCATCCATACTTGGGAATACGTAGAGAATCAGCTCTAACCAACATACCAAAGGCAATAGCTATGACAAGATCTGGCTTAAGGTCCCGAAGCGCACTTTCTAGCTCTCGATGATCAGAGACTTTATAAATTGGTAAGAGGCCAGCAAGATCAACAGCGATTGGCTGTGGCTTGGCTACTTGTCCCCTACCAGTTGGTTTATCGCTCTTTGTTAAGACTCCGATAATGTCAAAGCCACGATGTTGAAGCACCCTGATCGAAGGTATCGCTAATTTCGAAGTAGATGCGACAAGCAATCTCAAATCAGATGCCCTTGCCAAATGTTTGATGTGGCGAAACCCTGATTTCCGGAGTCATGCCCTCGGACTGCGCCGACATGAACCACTCCGAATTCCGGATTTCCTTCATGGCTTGCTTTCGCAACTCTTGCGGCAATCGGTCAATAAAGACTATGCCGTTTAAATGATCCGTTTCGTGCTGAAGCGCTCTCGCCAAGAATGCCGTACCTTCAACCAAAACTGGCTCTCCATACATGTTAAATCCTTTAGCCACAGCTCGCATAGCTCTAGGAGTTTCGTATCTCAACTCCGGAAAAGACAAACAACCCTCTTCTCCATCTTGGAGTTCTTCGCTGAGATCAAGAGTGGGATTGACCAGATGGCCAATCTCCTCATCGACATCCCATACAAAAACTCTTAGCGGTACTCCAATCTGAGGAGCTGCCAATCCCGCACCTGGAGCGTCCAGCATGGTGTCAATAAGATCTTTCACAAGAACTCTAAGTTCCTTATCGAAGTCAACGACTGGAGCCGCGGGGGTCGTCAAGACTGGATCTCCGAAGTACCTTATGGGCTGTATCGACATATTCCGATTCTAGCCTCTAGCGAATAATTACTTTAACTATTAGAGGTCATGAGGGTCGATTTCAACTGAGATCGTTTCTTTCTTTAGGGCAAGGCGATATTTGACCAAGGACAATATGGAATCGATGACTTCTTGTGACTTGTCGACGGGGACTCGAATCAAGAGTTCTCCTGAGGCTGTGGAGCGAGAAATTATTGAATAGTTGAACTCTTCATGGAGGTTCACTTGCAAACTAGAGAGATCATTGCTCTTAATTCGAATCACTCGATACCAGGGTGGCAGCTTCACTTCTTTTCGTTCGGCCAGAATTGTACTTATCAGACGATTCGGTGAGCCAATAGCTATTGCTTGAGTGACTCGATGATTCGATGGTAGGGAGACAAATATAGGAGCAGTGTCTTTAGATTGGGCGATAAGCGAGAACCACAGGTCTAGTAGGCGCTCTTCCGCTCTCATTGTAGGACGATTGAGTTGTAGTTCTCCATCTAGTAGCACCAGCGCTGAGAATATTGAAGCGCTAGGTTGCATTCCAGGGGTGGCGACAATAATTCCGTGTTCCGGGCAGTCATCTAATGGTTTCTCTTTAGTTGAAAGAAAGATTGGCACGCGTGGGAATGCTTTTCCTAATTCCTCCTCGATGCGTTTTGCTCCACGACCAATCATGAGCCTCTCGGTGGAGCCACACTCTTTGCATTTCCATTCTCCAATTTTTGTCCCACAAATTGTGCAAGTGAACCCTTCCTTATTGGCCATTTTTAAAGGGAATCCGCAGTCACATAGAGGTCTACTCCTGCATCTTTGACAAATAACAAGTGAGGAATAATCCTTATGGGCAACCTGAACCAGCACACTTCCATTCTTCAAGCCGTCACGAATAGTTCCGTGATACGAATCGGGAAGCGAACAAACCCGTCTACGCTTACGGAGACTCAGGCGCGGACTATTTTGCCGATGTAGATATCCAATCTCCATTAGACGAGACAACTCAGCGGATGGGAAACCACTCACAAAGTCAATGTCAACTTCCGAGATCCTCGAGCGAAGAAGTGCCACGTCACGGACATTCCAATACGGGTTACGCTCACTCCAAAAGTGCTCCGATGAATCGTGGAAGATCACCATGTAATCGAGGGACGGAACCTGCAAGAAGACTGCCCCTCTCGTTCCCACAATGACTCCCCGCTTAGGGAAAGAAATCGAAGTTTTCCTTCGTCCAAAAGCCTTAACAACTCGTTCTTTGAAAAGACCATGAAGTTGACTATGTAATAGGGCAGCCTCCCTTTCTGTGGGAACTAGCAGGATTGAGTCTCCTTCAACATTAGACAACTTTTCAATCAAGTTGTCTAAGGAGAAACTACTTTTAGAAAGATACCGCCTCTGGACCCTATGGCCGCGCTTCCTCTTTCTCTGATCTGAGCCTTCATCAAAGCGCGAGCTTCCAAGCCCTGGGATGTGTCGAAGCACTTTTACGGTGGTAGTTGCGTAACGTTTGGCAACCTCATCAGCCAATTGGAGAGACTCATCGCCATAGAATGCTGACGATAAAACTTTCAAAATCGGTTTATTTGGGAGTTCGTCGCCTTCTTGAATTTTCGTGACAATACCCTCAGTTTCGTGCCCATTAAATGGGACGATGACCCTTGAACCGCGAGCTGTGAAATCAAGCAGGTCCGTTGGAACCCCGTAAGAGAAAGGTTTGTCGAGATGAGTCAGTTCATGATCTATCAATACCTCGGCCGTAAACCTATATCTGCCAGAACGAACGACCGTTTTTGCCCGTTCACGTTTTAATTTCAGCGGTTTAGCCGCCATTCGCATTAGCCTCTTACGGCGCTTGCCAAAGCTGCTGCACGATCGACTCGCTCCCAAGTGAAATCTGTAAGTTCGCGTCCAAAGTGACCGTAAGCGCTGGTTTTTCTATAGATGGGACGTAGCAAATCAAGATCCTTAATGATGGCCGCAGGTCGAAGGTCGAAGACAGATAAAACAGCGTCGGAGATCTGGGAAACCGGAACGCTCTCCGTTCCAAATGTTTCAACAAAGAGGCCAACTGGATGGGCTTTCCCGATCGCATAAGCAACTTGCACTTCGCATCTTTCAGCAAGGCCAGCAGCGACAACATTCTTCGCTACCCATCGCATTGCATATGCAGCAGAGCGATCGACTTTTGAAGGATCCTTTCCGCTAAATGCGCCTCCACCATGCCGAGCCATTCCACCATAAGTGTCGACAATAATCTTTCTACCAGTAAGACCAGCATCTCCCATGGGGCCGCCGATGACGAAACGCCCCGTTGGATTAATGAGGGTCCTCATGGAATCAAATGGGATAGAGAAGGTCGATAAGACTGGCTTAATGACATGTTCGATGATCTCTGGTGTCATCTTCTTCTCTATATCGACATCCGGAGCGTGTTGAGATGAGACTACAACGGTGTTAACCGCCAGGGCTTCAGATCCGTCATATTCGATCGTGACCTGGGTTTTGCCATCTGGACGTAGGTAACCTAATTCACCATTTTTTCTAACTTCGGTTAGCCGTTCTGCTAGACGATGCGCCATAGCAATCGGAAGCGGCATGAGCTCCTTCGTATCCTTTACCGCATATCCAAACATTAACCCTTGGTCACCAGCGCCTTGCAGATCGAAAGGATCGACTGATTTTGAGACGCGCTCCTCAACTGCATGATCAACACCGACAGCAATATCTTGACTCTGGGATCCAAGGGAGACTGAAACGCCGCAACTATTTCCATCAAAGCCTTTATCTGAACTGTCATAACCGATTCCAAGGACTGTTTCACGGACAAGATTCATAACATCTGCGAAACCATTTGTTGTCACTTCGCCGGCGACATGAACCTGACCAGTGGTTATAAGAGTCTCGCACGCAACTCTACTCTTAGGGTCCTGTGACAATAGTGAATCCAAAACTGAATCAGAGATCGCATCGGCAATCTTGTCGGGATGACCTTCGGTAACGCTCTCTGAAGTAAAAAGTCGCTTAGCCATTTAAAGCCCCTAACTCTCGGCTTAATTCGAGAACAATCTTTCGCCCCACCTCGTGTTTATCAGTACTTTGAAATTCCCAATCTTGACCCCGTTTGGAGATCAACACTCCGGATGTCTGGCTTTCTCCAAAAACCTTCCCATTACTCACATCGGTAACGTAGAGGAAATCAACCCCTTTTGAATGCAGCTTGTTAAGACCTTTCTCACGAATCCCCGCTCCAGTCTCAGCAGCAAAGCCGACAAAAACTTGGTGCGGCGAACGATGCCTACTCGCCTCTGCCAAGATATCTGGATTTTTCTCAAGACTGATTGTCGAAAAATCTGACTTAGCAATCTTCTCAATTGAAGCAGATGCTGGTCGAGCATCTGCAACCGCTGCTGCCATGATCAATACATCGACGGTTGGCAGTTCTGCCATAACAGCTTCGCGCATCTGCACTGCGGTTTCTACATCAATACGCTTAATACCGGGAAGCTCATATTCCTCAGTTATTCCACTTACGACCGTAACCTCAGCCCCTTCTCGAAGGGCTTCGTATGCGATAGCCAGACCTTGGCGACCGCTTGACTTGTTTCCTATGAAGCGAACTGGATCGATAGCCTCCATAGTTCCCCCTGCGGTGATCAGAATTTTTTTGCCATGTAACTTAGCGTTGGTTTTAGAAATGCGACTTACCTCATCAAGAATTCTCCCCGTCTCCGGGAAGCGACCGATTCCTGAATCTTTACCAGTAAGCCTTCCCGTATCAGGCTCCATCAAAAAGAAACCGCGATCTGAGAGCGTCTGTAGATTCGCTTGCGTGGCAGAATTGAGATACATCCCAGGATGCATAGAGGGAACAATCAAAACAGGAGCATTGGTAGCCAAGACCGTAGTTGTCAGGAGATCATCTGCCCTGCCTGTTGCGATACGGGATATGAGATCTGCTGTCGCCGGAGCGATGACTACAAGATCGGCAGAATCAGCTAGCGCGACATGAGAAACTGATTGAGTTCCTTCCCATACTTCTGTCTTAACTTCACGACCCGAGAGCGCCTCCCAAGTTGCTTTTCCAACGAAATTCAAACTGGAATTAGTTGGTACTACGGTAACTTGAAAACCCAAATCCTGTAGACGGCGCAATAAGTCACATGCTTTGTAGGCAGCAATACCAGCTCCAACGCCAAGCACAACCTCCCGACCGCGTGGGAAGGTGATCATTTATTTCTCCGCTTGAGGCTCGAGATTCTCGATGGTGAGTAGGTTGTCATTGATCTCTCGGAGAGCAATCGAGAGTGGCTTTTCATGGACATGAGTTTCAACCAATGGCCCCACGTATTCCAGAAGGCCCTCACCTAACTGTGAGTAATATGCATTGATCTGTCGAGCACGCTTCGCAGCATAGAGAACCAAGCTGTACTTCGATCCGCTCTTTTCAAGCAGATCATCGATTGGAGGATTAGTAATCCCATCAAGGTTTGGCACGATGACTCCTCGCCGGCTGGCTATTGATTATTCAATTACGAGTCGCCAAGGATACCAGCGCTTCTACAACCTCTTCGACTCGATGGTTAACGACTACATGATCGAACTCGCCGGCGGCGGCCATCTCTTCCTGAGCAAGCGCTAGACGGGCTCTAATCCGTTCCTCGCTATCTGTCTGGCGACCCCTTATTCGACCCTCGAGCTCCTCAAAGGAAGGAGGCTGGAGAAACACCAGCAGTGAATCCGGTCGAGATCTCCGGACCTGTCTCGCCCCATCAATCTCTATCTCTAAAAGCGCATGTTTGCCAAGCGCCAGAGCATCAACGACGGGACGACTAGGGGTTCCATATTTATGACCTGCGAAATGAGCCCACTCTAGAAATTCATTATTCTTGATCATTTCATCAAATTTCTCGTCACTTACAAAGTAATAGGCCTCCCCGTCCTTTTCTCCTAGACGCGGTGATCGCGTTGTCGCAGATACCGAGAAGAAGAACTCAGGATGTTTCTTCAGTTCCTTTACTATCGTGCTCTTACCAACACCACCCGGTCCAGATAGCACTATTAAACGGCCGGACATCTATCGCCCTCTCAATTCACTCTTCAATTTCTCGCGCTGAGAGACACCAAGTCCCTGCACTCGTCGGGTATGCGAGATACCTGCTTTATCGAGTACAGCAAGCGCCCTTATGGTTCCAAAGCCGGGAAGCGACTCGATAAGTTCCTTCACTCTCATTTTCTGAATAGCAACGTCTTGGCTATCAAGCGCTTCTCGCCAATTTCTCTTTCCGCTTCTCACTTCTTGCTTAAACTCTGCACGGACCCTTCTGTGAACAGCAGCTTTCTGTAAGGCGGCACGACGTTCCTCGCTCGTAAGTGAGGGCGGGGAATGCATGAGGCAATTAAACTCCGCTATTGAAGAGAATCAAAAATCTCTCGAGCGGCCGTGCGGACATCGGGCGCATCCGTAATGGGTCGTCCTATGACAAGATAATCAGAACCGGCCTCTAAGGCTTGCTTTGGAGTCATAGTCCGTTTTTGATCATCCTTCGCTAGAGCCGGACGAATACCTGGGGTGATCAGCGCGATCTCTCGCGGTAATACCCTGCGCAGTATTGAGACCTCCAACGGTGAGGCAACTATCGCACTCGCCCCAGAAGCAACAGCAAGTTCCGCCCATCTCTCTACGATCTCACTGATTGATGAATTCATTCCCATAGAGGTGAGAATTTCGGAATCTAAGGAGGTAAGAACTGTGACGGCAGTTATTCGTGTATTTGGCAGTGCGGTGGATGCTGCTTTGATCATCTCAGGACCTCCTGAGGCGTGGACAGTGAGGAAGTCGATCCGCATATCTGCAAAGTTGGAACTTGCTTTGCCCACAGTATTAGGTATGTCATGAAGCTTTAGGTCAAGGAAGACTCGAATCTCGGGGAATTCCCGCAGGATTACAACTAGAGCATCTCTTCCATTAGCTGTAAAAAATTCCAGTCCGAATTTGTAAACTCCAACGTATTGTCTTGTAGCCTCGATTAGCTCTTTACACCTTGAAACATCAGGCGAATCGAGAGCAAGAATTAGCGGAGAACTACTCATGAGCAGCGCCTATCGCATCAGAGAGAGATTTATATCCTTTAGAGCGTAGTAACTGCTCCAATTCCTCTTTAACTTTGATTGCTGCCGTTGGATTACCAAACGTGGCAGTGCCTATAGAGACACCAGAAGCGCCTGCGAATATCATCTCGAGAGCATCCTTGCCGCTGGCTACTCCCCCCATTCCGAGAATGGGAACGGTTTTGAGCGCAGCATGCACTTGATAAATTGCTCGAACTGCAATTGGACGGATCGCGGGTCCGGATAAGCCACCAGTTACTCCAGCAAGCTTTGGTCGCACAGAATCCACATCTATGACCATCCCCAGGACGGTGTTGATTAGAGCAAGACCGTCAGCACCAGCTGAAACCACTTCCTTAGCGATAGAAACAATATCCGTCACATCTGGAGAGAGCTTCGCAATGATGGGATAGTCGCCACCTATGTTTCTTCGAACCGCCTCAATGACTGCGCGTGATGCAACGGGATCGCAGGCGAAGACCAATCCCCTATTTTCCACATTTGGACAGGAAATATTTACCTCTAATCCGTAAAGCGCGTTTATCCCTCGAAGTTTTCGAGCCAAGGTGGCGTACTCCTCAACAGTCTCTCCCGAGATCGAAACAAT
The DNA here is from genome assembly GCA_964521265.1 of uncultured Clavibacter sp. Taxonomy (GTDB): domain Bacteria; phylum Actinomycetota; class Actinomycetes; order Nanopelagicales; family Nanopelagicaceae; genus MAG-120802. The sequence continues at coordinate 43,122 of CAZFQY010000001.1, read as the reverse complement.
CACCCGAGCACCTTTGCTCTGCAACCATGGAATGTCATTTGCCAAAAATTGGTCGATTCCAGGACCTTGCAGCCCTATTGAATTAAGCATCCCCGATGGGGTTTCAGCCATGCGAGGAGTCGCTCTACCGCTACGTGGTTTTACGGCAATTGATTTAGTGACTACTGCCCCTAATTCATCAAGATCGAAGAATTGGCTCAACTCTTTACCCGAACCTGCACATCCACTTGCTGTGAAGATTGGTGAAGGGAAATAGCGGCTTCCAAACTTTGTTCTATAGTCGAAGGAATCAAAATCTTTCATTGGTTAGATCCCCAAGTTCCTTGTGGAACCGTTCGTCTATTCCCCCAAACGACCTTACTTCCGTCGACAACAGGGCCTTCAATGCAACTTCGCTGCATCTTGATTACACCAGCTTCGTCTCGAAGCGGAATCACGCAGGTCATACAGACCCCGATGCCACACGCCATGGACTCCTCGACTGCACACTGATGCAGCACACCCGAGGATTGTGCGACTTTATCTACAGCCTCCAACATTCCCATCGGGCCACAGGAGTAAATGATTTCGGTTGAGTACTTATCGATCAGCTGCGGAAGGACGTCAGTCACACGCCCTTTAATTCCTGCTCCACCATCCTCAGTCGTTAGCGTCATCGTATTGACTGAACGTTTCCCTTCAAGTGGGGCATAGATCTTGTTGGCATTTGAAGCGCCCAACACAATATCTACCCGACAACCACGCTGCTTTAGAACCTCTGCCAATCCAAAGAGCGGCGCTGAACCGTATCCGCCTCCAACTAAGAGGGCATTTACTGGTTCGGTTGGGATACCAAAAGCGGTCCCCAGCGGGCCAACCATGTCAACCCGATCATGAATTGCGCGTTCACTTAACCATTTACTCCCGGATCCATGAGCTGCGACAACGAGCTCAACTGTTCCGCCGTAATTTCCTCGATCACTTGCTCGATAAATAGCAAAGGCTCTTCGCAGTACCATCGCGGAAGATGCTCCGCCGACAGAAATGGCTACGAAATTTCCAGGTTTTGCATGTAAGGCCATCTCGCCTACTGAAAAGACCATATGATGATAAGAGCCAACCTTCTTATTGGAGAGCACCTCGACGCTCTTCTGGATTGCCTTCGAATTTATATTCATCAAAGGGTCCAATCCTGTAGTGACTTAGTCGTAGGTGTTCCGTCCTGGAGAGCTCTGATCCCAGCGACAGCAGCCCGGAAACCAGGGATCGTGGTGATACATGGAATTCCCCGAGCGATCGCTGCGCTTCGAATAAACCAACCATCTTTCCTCGAGTCTCGGCCGAAAGGTGTGTTGATAACTAAATCAATCTCACCGGTTTCAATCAGATCTACCGCAGATTTCTCCGTACTGACGGTCTTCTCCGAATGCTTCACGACTAGGTGTGAGGCTATCCCCTGTGACGCAAGTGCATCTCTAGTGCCAGATGTCGCAAAGAGTTCGAAGCCTAATTCATGAAGAGCTCGTGCGGACGAAACCGCCTGCTTTTTATCTTTATCGGAGAGAGATACGAAAACCTTGCCAGTTCGCGGTAGTGGACCGAACGCTGCAATCTGCGATTTGGCGAAGGCTGTACCGAAGTCATCAGATATTCCCATTACTTCTCCGGTGGACTTCATCTCAGGACCGAGGACGGAGTCAACGCTCTTTCCATCAATTCGTCTAAAGCGGTTCCAGGGCAAGACCGCTTCTTTCACCGCAATACCCTTGCTAATTCCCATTTTCTCTTTGGGAAGAATACTCGCAGCGCGTAAATCTTCGATACTTCTACCTGCTGCAATCAAAGAAGCTGCCTTAGCGAGGCTAACACCTGTGGCCTTACTTACATATGGGACAGTTCGAGATGCTCGAGGATTCGCCTCTAGAACGTATAGCTCATCTTCACTTATCGCATATTGAACATTTAGAAGCCCTCTTACTCCGATTGCCTCGGCAAGCTTCTCGGTAGTTTCAAGGATTTGGCTGATCATTTCCTCACTTATAGATTGTGGAGGGATAACGCATGCTGAGTCTCCAGAATGCACACCTGCCTCTTCAATGTGTTCCATGATTCCCGCGAGATACATGTTCTGGCCATCGTAGAGGGCGTCGACATCAATCTCTAATGCGTTATCAAGGAATGAATCAATCAGAACTGGATGTTCAGGGTTGATCTCCGTTGCCTTCTCAATAAAGCCCTGAAGAGATGCTTCATCATAAACTATCTCCATTCCGCGTCCGCCGAGAACGAATGATGGTCGAACTAGCACCGGATACCCGATATCAGCCGCCACCCTCTTTGCCTCAGTGAAAGAGAATGCCGTTCCAAACTTCGGAGCATTCAAACCCGTTGATCTCAAGATCTCTCCGAATTCACCACGATCTTCAGCGTTGTTGATCGCTGTTACTGAGGTTCCAAGGATGGGAACACCTTCATTTGCTAGTCCTGATGCCAATCCGAGCGGAGTTTGACCACCTAACTGAGTGATGACTCCAATCACTGGTCCTGCAGCAACTTCAGCTTGATAAACCTCAAGAACGTCTTCTAGGGTCAATGGTTCAAAATAAAGTCGATCGGAAGTGTCGTAATCCGTGGAAACTGTCTCCGGATTGCAATTGATCATGATCGTCTCAAAACCTGCCGCACTTAGTGCGAAGCAGGCGTGAACGCACGAATAATCGAATTCAATTCCCTGGCCAATGCGATTTGGCCCACTTCCTAAGATGATTATTGCCGGCTTACTCCTTGGTTTAACCTCACTTGTGAGGTCGTAAGTTGAATAGTGATAGGGAGTAAAAGCTTCAAACTCACCAGCGCAGGTATCCACGGTTTTATACACTGGCCGGACGCCGGTACGCCAACGTTGCGAACGAACTTCAGACTCCTGAATCCCCCGCAAACTGGCAATCTGTCGATCTGAGAAGCCCATCCGCTTTGCTCGGCGCATTAGCTCCGGAGTTAGATCTGCAGAATCTTTCAACTCGGTCGCCATCCGATTAATCAATTCGATTTGGGAAAGGAACCAAGGATCAATACCAGTAGCAATGTGGACCTCATCAATGGATAGCCCGAGCCCTAGACCTTGTTGAACTTCCTGAAGCCTGAACTCTGTCGGCGTCTTCATTGATTCAAGCAGTTCATCCTTAGATCGAGAGATAGCCCAACTAAATTCCGATCCCTTCTTCTCAAGAGAACGGAGAGCCTTTTGAAGCGCCTCCGGAAAAGACCTTCCCATCGCCATCGCTTCACCTACGCTCTTCATAGTGGTGGTGAGCCTTTGATCAGCCTCAGGGAATTTTTCGAAAGCAAAACGCGGAATCTTGACCACGATGTAATCTAGGGTCGGCTCAAAAGAAGCGGGCGTCTTTTCAGTTATATCGTTCGGTATCTCATCGAGTGAGTAGCCAATCGCCAACTTCGTAGCTATCTTGGCGATCGGAAAACCTGTGGCTTTCGAAGCAAGGGCGCTACTTCTCGAAACGCGCGGATTCATCTCTATAACAACAATCCGTCCATCCTTTGGGTTTACTGCAAATTGGATGTTGCAACCACCGGTTGCCACTCCCACTTCGCGAATAATTGATATCGCAAGGTCTCGCAATTTCTGGAATTCAACGTCAGTTAGCGTGAGAGCCGGTGCGACAGTAATCGAATCCCCCGTATGGACCCCCATTGGATCAACATTTTCAATGCTACAAACAATCACTACGTTATCCTTGTGATCGCGCATTACTTCAAGTTCATACTCTTTCCATCCGATGATCGACTCCTCAAGTAGTACTTCGGTGACCGGGCTATATTGCAAACCTGCACCCGCGATCAATCTGAGTTCAGACTCGTTGTAAGCGATCCCGCTCCCCAATCCACCCATAGTGAATGAGGGACGTACAACTACTGGGTAATTCAGGCTCGTGGTAGCCGCAAGACATTCATCGATACTGTGGCAGATGATGGATCGAGCAGACTCGCCACCTACTTTCTCGACAATGCTTCTAAATTCTTCACGATTCTCACCGCGTTTAATCGCCGGTATGTCGGCTCCAATAAGGCGCACGGCGTATTTCTTCAAAATTCCTAGTTCATCCAATTTCATGGCAGCGTTAAGAGCCGTCTGGCCCCCAAGGGTTGCGAGAATCGCATCTGGTCGTTCCCTTGCGATTATCGACTCTAAATATTCTGGAGTGATTGGTTCAATATAGGTTGCATCCGCGAACTCAGGATCAGTCATTATTGTTGCTGGGTTACTGTTCACGAGAATTACTCGAACCCCTTCGGCTCTCAGGACTCTACACGCCTGGGTTCCTGAATAATCGAATTCGCAGGCCTGTCCGATGACTATTGGACCGCTACCAATAACCAGAACGCTCTGAATGGAATTATCTCTTGGCATATCTCGCCAACATCTCTACAAACTCATCAAAAAGGTAATTGGCATCATGCGGGCCGCCGGCAGCTTCAGGGTGATACTGGACGGAGAATGCTGGACGTTGTAACAACTTTAAACCTTCAACTACGCCGTCGTTTAGGTTGGTATGCGAAACAATTCCGCTCCCGTACACCGTTGAGAACTCCCCTTCAGTGGGCGCTTCGACGGCAAAGCCGTGATTGTGCGCGGTAATTTCCACTCGATTCTTTAAACGATTTAGGACTGGTTGGTTGATGCCACGGTGACCGAATCGGAGTTTGTATGTATCGAAGCCAAGCGCCCTACCAAGAATCTGATGTCCGAAACAGATGCCAAAGATAGGAATCTCTGCATCAAGGACGCTTCGTACGGTTGCGATTACATCATTCATAGTTGATGGATCACCCGGTCCGTTAGAAAGAAAGACCCCGTCGAATCCACCGCTCTTAATCGTTTCGAAATCTGTGTTGACCGGTAGTAAGTGGGTTTCGACCCCACGAATTGCAAAATTCTTAGGTGTGGCAGCTTTAATTCCGAGATCTAAAGCCGCTACACGGAAATGTCTAGTTCCTTGCGCCGCAATAACCTCGCTCTTGGGAACCGATACGGCGTCAGCTAAATAAGCTCCAGCCATCTGTGGGATGTTGCGAACTTTTGTGACCATCTCTTCACGGTTTAAATCACGACGCGTGAAAATTCCTACACGCATAGCGCCTCGTTCGCGAATATGTAAAGTGATTGCTCTCGTATCTACTCCAGATAAACCAACCACGCCAAAACGCTTTAACTCACCCTCAAGAGTGCTCTCCGAACGCCAGTTCGATACGAGTGGTGAAGGATCACGCACAACAAATCCGCTTACCCAGATCCGCCGAGACTCCTCATCTTCATGATTCATTCCGGTGTTTCCAATGTGAGGCGCTGTCATAACAACTACCTGATTGAAGTACGACGGGTCAGTCAAGGTTTCCTGGTAACCGGTCATCCCCGTCGTGAAGACGATCTCTCCAAAGGCTTCGCCTTCAGCCCCCCAGGCATCGCCTTCAAAGACCGTCCCATCATCGAGGACCAAGTAACCGGATGGACTGGAGAGGGTCATCCTTTGAAAACCTCCTTGCCTCGAAGAAATGTCTGCTTCACCGTAACAGGAAGTTCCATCCCTAGGTATGGGGAATTCTTACTCTTCGAGCGAATCTCACTGCCATCGACCCGCCAGCTACCAGCTAGATCAATGAGTGTGAAATTGGCTTCACTTCCGACATCAAGAGAACCATGGCCCTCGTACCCAGCAATCCGAGCTGGAGCTACAGACATACGTTCGATTAAATTCTCAAGACTCATTAGACCGCTCTCGACAAGCGCCTTATATGAGACAGATAGAGCAGTCTCTAATCCAATCATTCCGAACGCAGCTGCAGCCCATTCACATTCTTTATCTTCAGTTGGATGCGGCGCGTGATCGGTTGCGATGATATCTATGGTTCCATCGGCCACACCCTCGCGTAACGCCATGACATCGCGCTCCGTTCGCAATGGAGGATTAACCTTATAAACGGGGTCATATGAGCGTGCTAGCTCATCTGTTAACAACAGGTGATGAGGCGTTACCTCAGCTGTGACAGAGATTCCACGCTTCTTCGCCCATCTGATCAATTCAACACCGCCACCGGTTGTGAGATGGCAGATGTGAAGGCGACTTCCAACATGTTCATTTAAGAGAATATCTCTAGCGATGATTGATTCTTCTGCAGCAGCAGGCCAACCTTTCAGACCAAGTAGAGCTGATACCTCGCCCTCATTCATCTGGGAGCCTTGGGTCAACCTCGGATCTTGGGCATGCTGTGCAATCAAGCCATCAAATGACTTCACATACTCGAGAGCTCTACGCATCACCAACGAATCCCAAACGCAGTGTCCATCATCGCTGAAAATGCGGACCTTTGCTTCCGATTGATTCATGGCACCCATCTCTGAGAGCGAGTTACCTTGTTGTCCCAGTGTCACAGCGCCAATTGGAAACACATCACACACCGCATGACTTCTGCCTAATCTAAAGACCTGCTCGACAACCCCAGCTGTATCAGCGATCGGATTCGTATTCGGCATGGCAGAAATCGCGGTGTAGCCACCAGCTACGGCTGCATTCGACCCAGTTAGAACTGTTTCAGCATCCTCCTTTCCTGGCTCGCGAAGATGAGTATGTAGATCTACAAGACCGGGGATGGCTGTAAAACCTCCACCATCAATTCGCTCCCAATCCGACGTGGCTTCACCTGGCTCAGTAAAGATTCCATCTACAACCGCAAGACTCACCTCTTTGCCTTTAAGGCTACGCAGATTTTCTAGTAGGTATTTCATTCGCCCCCCAGAAGAAGATATAGAGTTGCCATTCTGACTGCCACACCATTCTTTACTTGATCGACAATAACTGAATTTCTGCTGTCGGCAGATTCAGCCGAAATTTCCAGTCCTCGGTTCATCGGTCCGGGATGCATAACGATGCATCTTGAGGAGAGAGCCTGGAGTCGGGAGCTATTGAGCCCATATAGCCTGGAATATTCTCGCTCGCTAGGAAAGAAAGCATCATCCATTCGCTCCCTCTGTACTCTGAGCATCATCACAACGTCAAAAGCTTCAAGATCCTCGTCAAAGGAATAGCGAATCTCAACCCCCCATTTATCAACGGAGACTGGCAAAAGTGTTGGGGGTGCAATCAAGGTTACAAATGCTCCTAATTTCTTAAGGAGTAAAACATTGCTTCTTGCGACTCTAGAGTGAAGAACATCGCCAATAATTGCAACACGCAAACCGGCTAGATCGCCCTTTGATTCCTTTAATCTCTCTCGAATAGTGAAAGCGTCCAAGAGCGCCTGCGTTGGATGTTCATGCGTTCCATCTCCTGCATTTATCACTGAGCCGCTCATCCAACGTTGTGAGGCGAGTCGATGAGCAGCCCCGGAGGCTGGATGGCGGATTACAACTCCATCTGCGCCCATAGCCTGCAGAGTCAGCGCTGTGTCTTTAAGGCTCTCCCCTTTACTTAGCGATGAACCTTTAGCCGAAAAATTAATGACATCGGCGGATAATCTTTTTGCGGCTGCTTCAAAGGAGATTCTTGTTCTCGTCGAATCTTCGAAGAATAGGTTGACGATGGTGCGACCGCGGAGAGTAGGCAGCTTCTTGACAGGGGTTTCGGTAACCCGTGCCAATTCCGCAGCTGTATCGAGAATGTTGACAGCATCTTGCTTTGTGAGGTCAGCGATCGAGAGGAGATGCTTACTCACGAGCGCCCCTCAATTCGGACCTCATCGGCTGCGTCAACCTCTGCAATATGAACATGTACTCGCTCGCCCTTATTGGTGGGGAGATTTTTACCAACGTAGTCCGCCCGTATCGGAAGCTCACGGTGTCCGCGATCAATTAAAACAGCAAGTTGCACAGTTCTTGGACGACCATGCTCCGATAGAGCATCTAATGCAGCCCGAATCGTCCTACCAGAGAAGAGAACATCATCTACAAGAACGACATCGCGTTCATGAACTCCGCTGAGGGGCAACTCTGTTCGTCCTAGGGAACGGGGCGCCGCATTGCGCAGGTCGTCGCGGTACATAGTTGTATCTAGCGTCCCTGATTGAATCTCGGTGCCTTCGAGTGCGGAAAGAATCTTCGTGAGACGAGAAGCTAAATGTGCTCCCCGCGTAGGTATTCCGAGCAGAACTAGATTTGAGACACCCTTATTTCGTTCGATAATCTCATGGGCAATTCGTTTAAGCGCCCGGGCAATTTCAGCCTCATCTAAGACAACAGACATATCACTTCCTTTTCCGCCTCTCTGGACGGCCTCTTAAAGGTTGCCGAATGCTAGCGCATCTTCACAGGCTGTGCATAAATCTCTTGCGTAATGAGAGAACCTCGTACCCTCGTCGACCTGTTCTCCATGAATCTCCGAGACCAGGAGAAGGGATTTGAGATGGATCCAACCTATCTTCGTGCATTGAAAAGGTTAAGGGGTCTTCGAGAGGCAGCAGGTTTGACTCTCAAGCAGCTCGAAATAAAGAGTCGTGGAAGTTGGAAAGCGGTCGTGGTTGGTTCTTATGAACGAGGCACTAGACATCTAAGCTTAAAGCGGGCAATTGATCTCTGCGATTTCTACGGCGCCGATATCGCCGCTTTAGGTTCCTCAAACTCCAATTGCGATAAGAGCAGAGTCATTCTGGATCTTAAGGCCATAAATGAAACTCGACGACTGCCCGATGAATTATCGGAGATCCTTGGAAAAGTTGCCGGAAGAATTACCCTTCAAAGGGGAGATAGAAATGGAACTGTTCTTAGTATCCGAGCAATTGACCTGGAATATCTTCAACTCTTAGTTGGATTAAATTCAACTGAACTGCTTGAAGGATTACACAAAAGAGGGCTGATCTTCGCAAGCAAGAACTAGAGTGCAAGCTCCTTCTTAATCTCTCTTATGCCAGCCAATACGCCATTTATATATGTAGCAGAATCTTCCGTTGAAAGGGTCTTCGCAAGTTCCACCGATTCCGAAATCGCAACTTCCTCTGGCAGTTCAGCGCCCCAAAGAAGCTCAAATACGCCAACTCGCAGGATATTTCGATCCACTACTGGCATTCGATCCAAATCCCAGTCCTTCGCGCGCATCGAAATGATTTCATCGATTCGGTTACGTCGGCTCTCTACTCCTCTGACGAGGACCTCTGTGTAGTCACGAATCAGATATTCGAGTTCATTCTTTCTCGTCTGGAGAAGCTCATCTGCTGATCTCCCACGGATATCTCCTTCGTAGAGAAAATCAAGCGCTGCTTTTCGCGCCTTGGAGCGAGCACTCACTTAATTGGCTCTACCGAGGTAATCACCCGAACGAGTATCGATAAGAATCATCTCGTCTTGTTTAATAAATAGTGGAACTTGAACAGTTATTCCCGTCTCCACTGTGGCCGGCTTAGATCCTGCAGAGGATCGATCACCTTGCAATCCTGGTTCTGTGTAGGTCACGCGCAAGGCAACTGATGGCGGTAATTCAATATACAAAGGGTTGGCTTCATGTATTGCAACAATAACTTCCATATTCTCAAGCAAATAGTTTGAGGAATCCCCGACAGTCTCTTCTGGGATAGTTACTTGGTCATACGTTGTGGAATCCATGAACACATAGCCCGCGTTATCCTTATAGAGGAACTGCATCTCACGCTTCTCCAGTATCGCGACATCCACTTTCACGCCCGCATTGAAGGTTCTCTCCACGACTTTTCCCGAAAGCACATTCTTCAATTTAGTTCGGACGAACGCCGGACCTTTGCCTGGTTTTACATGCTGGAATTCAACAACATTCCAGAGCTGGCCTTCAATATCAAGGGTCATACCGTTCTTCAGATCATTTGTGGTTGCCATGGCGCGGAGCGTACCCGCTGGAACATCATTTCGTTAAATCTCTAACGAGCCCTTTCATGGCGATAAGCGCTAGCCGATAAGAGTTCATTCCGAATCCCCCGATGGTTCCATTTACGACTCCAGAAACGACCGAGGTATGGCGAAACTCTTCCCGGCTTAGGGGGTTTGAGATATGCACTTCGATAACTGGCGCTTTCAGCATAGAAACAGCATCTCTAATCGCATATGAGTAATGCGTGAATGCAGCAGGATTAATTATGACTGGAAGTTTGAGATCGGCTGCCTCGTGAAGCCAGCCAATCAGAACCGCTTCATCATCGCTCTGGCGAATATCCGCATCAAAACCCTCATTCTTTGCAGAGTCGTTTATGAAATCAACGAGTTTTTGATAGTCAATGTCGCCATAGATATTGGATTCGCGAAGGTCTAATCTCTTTAGGTTAGGTCCATTCAGGACGAGGATTTTCATGGTCACAGTCTATCGAGCCACCTTTGCCTTATAGATTCTCTCGAGTTCGCTGAAGTCCAATTCAGCGCGCCCAGTTCTCCCGATGCCCTCGAGAGTAACGAATCTAATAGCGCTAGATCTTCGCTTCTTATCCATAGTCATAAAGTTGAAGAGATTCGACCACGCATCGACTTCATAAGAGATAGGAAGATCTAACGCGCCAAGAATCTCGTAATGAAGCTTTACAGACTCTAGGGGTAGTTTCGAAGCGATATGGGAAACTTCCGCTGCGAATATCATGCCTATCGATATCGCCTCTCCGTGCCTTAATGAATAACCAGAATGGCGCTCAATTGCATGACCAAGTGTGTGGCCATAGTTCAGATCCTCCCGATCGAAACTTTCCTTGAAATCCTTTGAAACTACCATTGCTTTAACTTCAATGGACCGATGCACTATCTCGCTTAGATTCTTTTCATAACCTTCTAGAAAAAGCTCAAGGATTCTTTTATCTGAGATGAATCCACACTTGACGCTCTCCGCCAAACCGGCCTTTACATCGCGGGGCGCGAGTGTGTCCAACCAATTCATATCCACTATTACCTCGATCGGCGAGTGGAATGCGCCAACTAAATTCTTTCCAGCGCTCAGATTAATTCCAGTTTTGCCCCCAACGGAGGCATCCACCATTCCTGCGACAGAGGTAGGTATTGCTACCCAGTCGATACCCCTCATATACGTTGCTGCAACGAAACCTGCTAAGTCTGTGGTTGCGCCCCCACCAATTCCAATGATTAGCGATTGTCTATCGAGATTAAGGTCTGCGACTTCCTGCAACAATCTGGAGAAGGTTGAGATCGTCTTTTGCTCTTCACCATCTGGAGTGACGATGATCTTGGCGCCCGGCATTCCTGCAGCGACCCGATCTCTTAGTCCCGCCTGGGTGATAATCAAAAAGTTGCGACCCTCACATATGGCTGAGAGCTGATTGCGCCAAGTATCAGTGAAGGAAACCCGATACTCGTGTTCGGAGCGGACAATGATCTCTTTCACGATAGGAGTTCCTTAATGGCGTGCGCGCTCTCCTTGGGCTTCTTGTTATCGGTACTGAATTTGATACGACTTAGCGACTCATAAATTGCTTTTCTCTCTTCGAACAACTTTAACCACTGCTGCCTGGGATTAGCTAGGAGAAGTGGTCGCTCGGTGTTGAATCCAACTCTAGGGGCTGCATTTGAAATCGAGACCTCAAGATAGATGACATTAGGTTCGTCCTTCAACCTATTCTGTACTTCCTTATTAAGTACCGCTCCTCCGCCTAGCGCTATTACCGCGCTATCAACCTCAAGTGAATCAAGAACTACTTGACGCTCAATTTTTCTAAAGCCAACTTCACCTTCATCAAGGAATATCTCACTGATCTTTTTTCCAGCTTTTAATTCGATTGCCGAGTCTGTGTCAATGAAATTCAAGTTCATCTCCGAAGCCAGTGCCTTGCCGACTGTGGACTTCCCGGAACCAGGTGGACCTATAAGCACGATTCTCGAACTCATTGAAATTTCGGCAGATTGGCGATAAACGAATCTATGTTACGACGAGTTTCCGCAATGCTGTCGCCACCGAATTTCTCAAGCACCGCTTCAGCTAAGACCAGTGCAACCATGGCTTCTGCGATTACCCCTGCGGCGGGAACGGCGCATACATCTGAGCGTTGGTTGATTGCTTTAGCCACTTCCCCGGTGGTCATATCTATAGTGTCTAGCGCCTTTGGGACTGTTGAGATTGGTTTCATTGCAGCACGCACACGAAGTAATTCACCAGTGCTCATTCCGCCCTCAGTGCCGCCCGCTCGATGAGTGCGACGAGTTATCTCGCCCTTCTCATTTCTTTCAATTTCGTCATGAGCAACTGATCCTCTTCGACTCGCAGTCAGGAAACCATCTCCGATTTCAACACCCTTGATTGCCTGTATGCCCATCAAGGCGCCTGCTAATCTCGCATCAAGTCTGCGATCCCAGTGCACATGCGATCCCAATCCCGGCATTAGGTTGAAGGCAATAACTTCAACCACGCCGCCCAGCGTGTCCCCGTCTTTGTGTGCATTCTCAATCTCTTCAATCATCTTCTCGCTAGCTGGTTTACTAAAGCATCGCACTGGATTCTCATCTATCAAATCTCGATCTTTCATTGCAGGAAGTTGTGCAGATTCTTCAACCGATGCCGAACCGATTCGAACCACGTGACTCAAAATTTCGATGCCCCCAACTTGCTTTAAAAATGCTCGAGCAACTGCGCCAAGCGCTACTCGCGTCGCCGTCTCTCTAGCCGAGGCTCGCTCCAATATAGGACGCGCATCATCGAAGGCATATTTCTGCATACCCACTAGATCGGCGTGACCTGGACGTGGCCTAGTTAATGGTGCGTTGCGAGCCAACTCAGCTAATTCATCGACAGGAACCGGATCGGCAGACATTACTTTCTGCCATTTTGGCCATTCTGAATTGCCGATCTCTAGACAGATAGGGCCTCCTTGGGTTTTACCGTGCCGTATTCCGCCCAAAATTCGTAACTTGTCTTCCTCAAACTTCTGTCTTGCACCTCGTCCAAAACCAAGTCGACGTCTTGATAAATCGAACCGAATATCCTCCGAGGTAACTTCAATATGAGCGGGTAAACCCTCGATAATTCCAACGAGGCTTTCACCATGTGACTCACCCGCGGTTAACCAGCGCATAGCTCATTATCTCAGTTATCGACTAAAGATGGTTGATGATTAATGCCGAAACGAGCAAGAAGGGCGCGAATGGAACCGAACCCTTCCAATTCTGAGAAATCAAGGTATAGAACCCAGCGACCGACCATGCAAGGAGATGAGTAAGTGTCGGATCTAATGAGCTGTAGTCCATGGCCAGAGGTGCAATTCTCACATCCCCATATCCGATCCTGCCTCTACTTAATCGGAAGAACAGACAGTAAGTCAGATAGGTAGCCAGTGGGTATATAAGTCCAGATATGGGATGAGTCGTTAATATGAATAAAGCTAACACCGTCAACGCCAAGATATTCAGCCCCTTTGGAATGAGCCTGTACCGGATATCACTGAAACTCAATAAAGTGAGAGCAACAAAGCAAATGAGCACTGATGAAGATTACGAGGAGGTGAAGTCTCTAGAAAGCGTCGAGCAAAATCTGTGGAGAACTAAATTATGGCTCTCAGTTTTTCAAAGAAATCATCTCGATTTAGCTGAAGTTGGAGGAAGATTTCTATCTGTCTTATAGCTTGCGCCACCAAGAGATCTTTACCTGAGAAATGTGAATTGCGAGGATTCAATTTCATTAGCGGAGTGGGCCAAGGGTCATAGAGGGCATCGAGAAGAAAACCTGAAATTGAACTACCTGAGGGGATAGATTGAAACGCCTCCTTCGGCGCGCAATTGATTACTAGAGAAGCATCGAAAGAAGTTAACCACTCCGACCATTCCAAAATCTCAACCTTGGGATTAGCCTGTCGAATGCTCTCATCACGCGCACTATTTCGTCGATAAATCTTTACGCTTACATCGTAATCTCGGAGCGCAACCAGCGCCGCGCGAGCTGTCCCGCCTGCACCGATAATGCTTACGCTTGAGCCAGCGTCAAAATTCATACTCTCGGCCTTGGAATCTTGAAGGAACTTATCAATCAAAAATCTGAATCCAAAAACATCGGTATTGAAACCGGCCCAACCATTCTCCAAACGCTTTAAGGTGTTGATAGCGCTTGCGAGTTCTGCATCGGAATCAAGTTCGGCCGTGAAACTCAACGCCTCCTCTTTTAGTGGCATAGTCAAGGAGAATCCATCCCAAGCCTCTGATGAATGAGATTCAAGAAAATTGCCCAGTTGACCGCGCTCAACCTGGAAACGCTCATAATGCGCTTCAACGCTCAACTCCTTATAAGCAAAGTTGTGGAGCTGAGGTGAGAGGCTATGGTTTATCGGGGAACCTAGAACAGCGAATCGCATCATTCGAAGGCTCCATTGGCATAGTTGCGTTTATATTCCGCCTTGAAGCGGAGGAACTCATCATATGAGGAGGTAAAGCGCGTCTGTCCTGGGAGAACTGTTACAAAATATAGCCAGTCCCCCGGTGCGGGATTGAGCGTTGCTTCAATCGCAGCGCGTGTGGGACTACCTATCGGGCCAGGCGGTAGACCTTCATACAAAAATGTGTTGTAACGATTTTGGACTCGGGTATCTTGCAAGGAGAGAGCAATTTCTCCCCGACGATCAAATACGTAGTGGACTGTCGAATCAAATTGCAATTTCATGCCAATTTCTAAACGGTTATAGACAACCCGAGCGACTTTAGCAAAGACATCTGGGGTGCCCTCTGACTCAACAAGTGATGCAATGGTCAAAAGTTCGTAACGGGTGAACTCCTGATACTGCCAATCGATGCTATCTGTGCTCTTTTCGAATCGATCAACCATAGCTGCGAGCGCTTCTGTAGCAGTTGTTCCTTTCGGGAAGGAGTAAAAGGCGGGATACAGGAATCCCTCCAATCCTTTGGAATTAAATGAGGAAGGAGGTTTTGTTCTCTCAAGAGCTCTCCTCAATTCCTTTTCCTCAAATCCGGATTCGACAAGACGTTCGAACACCTCTGAGAGACGTGCTCCATCGCGTACCCGAACTAAGTTCACGATTCGATCTGGGTCAAGAAGCTGGACTATCGCCTCATTTGCTGGGATGCGAGTTTCCACGCGATGTTCGCCGGGAGCGATTCGTTGGCTAGCCGGATTAGCAACCGCTGCTCGGAAATAGGCGAGCGAAGATTTAACGACATCCTTATCCTCCAGGAGTTGGCCTATCTCAAGGCCACTCATTCCAGGGTCGATGTGAATCACTACCTCAGCCCCACGGCTATTACCATCATAATCTGGTGCAGATGAAGGCCCGGGAGCTATCTCTCTTAAAGCCAAAGTTAGAAAGAGGATGAATACTGCTGCGAAACCGATTCTTCGCACTCCGTGAATATCAATCATCGATATCGCTACCAAAGAATTGCTTTTGGATACGCTCGCCTTCAAGCGCAAAACGAAGAATCTCCACGGCAGCCATCGCATCAATTCCATATCTATTGACCATCGACTTATCTTCCGTCGCCGATTTTGTCGAAAGGCGCTCATCTACGAGGCGCACCGGAGCGATACCGAGATCCTGGACCGCCTTCGCAGCTGCCCTTGCTGCACCAGCTGACGCGCCCTCTTTTCCTGAAAGATGTAGTGGCAATCCAAAATAGATTACTGCCATCTCACCTTCTCTAGAGATGTCCTTGATCTTGGTGATCAACTCTTGCTTCTCGTAGGTACCAACAGGTGATGCCACCAAGCCAGAAACATCGGAGATTGCCAAACCAAACCATTTCTCGCCGAAGTCAATCGCGATTCGATGACCGGTCTTGAGCGTCATTGGAGTTTTTGAAGATCTGCCTTGAGTGACTGGAGGGCTGAGTTCAAGCTAGACACCTCAGATCCGCCACCTTGTGCAAAGTCATCTTTACCGCCACCTCCACCACCCAATAATGATGAAGCCTTCTTTGCCAAATCTCCTGCCTTAATTCCGGCAGCTCTGGAGAGTTCATCAGTTGCACAGACGAGAACCACTCGACCATCAACTATGGAAGTGAGAATAACCACCGAACCCTTTACTCGTTCTCTGATATCAAGAGCCAATACCCGGAGCTCATCGCCGGTGAGCTCGCCATCGAAGTTCTGAGAGATTAAAGATATGGAACCAAATCTCTCGGCGCCTTCTACAAGACCCGGAATCTTCTCGCGAGCCTGTGAGAGCTTTATTGCTTTGAACTCCTTCTCCATCTCTTTCATACGCGCAAGCAATTTGGCAATTCTCTCGGGTAATTCTTCTGGTCGAGCGCCCTTGATTAACTCGGTTACAGAGTTAAGGATCACGTGTTCACGAGCCAGGAACGAGAATGCATCAACGCCAACCAAGGCTTCGACTCTACGTACGCCACTACCGATTGATGATTCAGATAGAAGTTTTATTAACCCAAGCTGACCAGAACGATGGACATGGGTACCGCCGCAGAGTTCCTTAGCCCACTCCCCGACGCTTACAACTCTAACTCGCTCGCCGTACTTTTCCCCGAAGAGCGCCATTGCCCCTATCGACCTAGCCTCATCAATCGACATCTCCTCAGCCCGAACTTCCAAATCTTCGGCCAAGAGTGTGTTCACTCGAATTTCAACCTCTTCAAGTGCTGACTTCGGCACGGCACCTGTGGCAGGGAAATCGAATCGAAAACGACCCGGTGCATTCTCTGATCCCGCCTGTGTTGCTGTCTCACCGAGGATCTCGCGGAAGGCTTTATGAACCATATGCGTAGCGGTATGAGCACGGGAGATACCAGCCCTTCGCTCGCGATCTATTTCGGCAAAAACTTTCGCGCCATGACGCACCTCGCCATCGCTAACCCGTCCACGATGTACGAATAATCCTGGAATAGGCGCTTGGACATCATCAATCTCAATTAGAGCCCCATCAGATGTCCGTATCGTTCCACCATCAGCAAGTTGTCCACCGCCCTCGGCGTAGAAGGGGGTTCTATCGAGAACAATCTCGATCTCATTTCCTACTGAAACGGATTTCTCAGTTCGTCCTTCGACAAGGATCCCAACGATCGAAGCTTCAGCTGTCAGGTGTTCGTATCCGATGAAACTTAACGATTTAGCGCTTTCAGCAATGCTGCGATACTCACTTAGATCAGTGTGGCCAGTCTTCTTCGCCTTCGCATCAGCTTTCGCCCGCTCCTTCTGTTCCTTCATCAATCTCTTGAAGCCTTCGCCATCCACCGAGAGGCCACTCTCATTAGCCATCTCCAAAGTGAGATCGAATGGGAATCCATAAGTATCATGAAGCTTAAAGACGTCTTCTCCGGAGATAGTTTTTCCACCAGACGTTGCCAAACCCGCGCGCGCTTGATCGAATATCAGCGTTCCACTTTTCAGTGTGGAGAGAAATGCATCTTCTTCAGCCTCTGCAACCTTACGAATTCTCTCTTTATCAGTTACTAGTTCTGGGTACTGTGGGCCCATCGCGAGTATTGAGGAAGATATCAACTCAGAGATGTTTCGATCCTCTGCCCCAAGTAGGCGCATGTTTCGAATGGTTCTTCGCATCATTCGTCTTAGTACGTATCCCCTGCCTTCATTTCCGGGAACAACCCCGTCGCCAATCAACATAGTTGCAGTTCGTGCATGATCAGCAATCACTCGAAGGGCAACGTCATTCTTCTCCCCACCCCCGTACTTAACTCCCGACAATTCACTTGCACGATTCAGTATCAGAGAGGTCGTATCAATTTCATATATGTTCTCTACACCTTGCAGGAGCGCAGCAGTTCTCTCTAAGCCAAGACCAGTATCGATATTCTTAGCAGGAAGTTCTCCCAAGATGGGATAACCCTCTTTCCCTGGTCCATCCCCTCTGATGTTCTGCATGAAAACAAGATTCCAGATCTCAAGATAGCGATCTTCATCAGCGATCGGACCGCCCTCTCGTCCATATTCGGGGCCACGATCAAAATAGATTTCGGAACATGGACCGCATGGTCCCGGGACTCCCATTGACCAGAAGTTATCGGCCATACCGCGACGTTGGATCTTCTCTTTTGGAACGCCGATCTTCTTATGCCAGATATCAGCCGCTTCATCATCATCTAAATAGACAGTCACCCAGAGTTTGGATTCCTCAAAGCCGTAACCACCTTGAGATTGGGGCTTGGTTAAGAGCTCCCACGCGAGTTCAATCGCACCCTCCTTGAAATAGTCTCCGAAGGAGAAGTTTCCACACATCTGGAAGAACGAAGCATGGCGGGTTGTCTTGCCCACTTCATCGATATCTAAGGTGCGTACGCACTTCTGGACAGATGTAGCTCGTGAATAGGGAGCGCTCATCTCTCCTAGAAAATATGGTTTGAATGGAACCATTCCAGCATTTACGAGAAGAAGATTAGGATCATTAAGAACTAATGAAGCGGAGGGAACTACGGTGTGGGTTAATCCTAGTGAGTTGCCGTTCTCAAAGAAGCTGAGCCAGCGTTTGCGTATTTCTGCGGAGTTCACGCTCTCTTAGAACTCCTCATCATCGACGTATTGGGAACGCTCCGCCCTCTTGCTCGAACTCTTCTTCTTTTTCTTTCCTTTTTTCCTTAGCTGAGCAGCAGTCAACACAGCACCTGCTGCCTTCATAGCTACCTGATTCTTATCCAAAAAGGATGAGGTGGATTCTGCAATCTTCGTGCTCATCTCATCGATGGTTCGAGTCACCTTGTTGATACTTTCCAGAGGGCCGTTAACTAGCTCTACGGTTGTCGTTACCTCGTTGATTAGGGGTGTCGTCTCATTTGAAATGTTCTTGACTGCCGCACCCACTTCGTCGATAGCCCGCCCCAAACGGAAAACCGCATATGCGATAGCAATAGAAATGATAAGGAATGCTGAAGCTGCAATTATTGCTGCGATACCACCGGCGCTCATTGGAGAAGCCTACCTAAAGTGTCACGACAGTAGCGGGCATGGGAGAGTCTTTCGCATTTCAATCACTCTTCTCTTCAATAGATGCGTCGACACCGCTCTCGCGACGTTGGGCCGGTGTGATGGGAGTTGGAGCTCCAGTTAGTGGATCGCCACCGCTGGCGGTCTTTGGAAAGGCGATAACCTCACGAATCGAGTCGGCACCAGCAAGAAGTGCGCAGAGTCGATCAAGTCCGAGAGCTATTCCCCCGTGAGGTGGCGGGCCGTAATTGAATGCCTCCAGGAGGAAACCAAATTTACTCTGAGCCTCCTCATCGCTAAGTCCGATTACCTTGAAAACTTCGCGTTGTACTTCGCGCTTATGAATTCGAATCGAACCGCCACCAATCTCGTTACCATTTAAGACGATGTCATACGCGTATGCGAGCGCAGCTCCGGGATCACTAATAAAGCTCTTCTCGAATTCTGGCTTCGGGCCTGTGAATGGATGATGAACTGCTGTCCATCCACCCTCGTCGGTTCGTTCGAACATCGGAGCATCAACGACCCAGAGAAACTCCCAACGATTCTTGTCGATGAGATTGCAGCGATTACCAATCTCGAGACGAACTGCTCCTAACAGAGAGAGCGAAGAATTACGATCTCCTGCTGCGAAGAAGATTGCATCACCATTCTCTGCTCCAACAAATTTAGCTATACCGGAGCTCTCCTCTTCTGAGAGGTTCTTTGCTACTGGGCCGGAGAGTGAACCATCTTCACCCACAAGAATGTAAGCAAGACCTTTAGCTCCGCGCGCCTTCGCCCAATCCTGCCAAGCATCTAGCTCTCTTCTAGGTGAGCTAGCCCCACCTGGCATCACTACCGCGCCCACATATGGCGCTTGGAAGACTCGAAATGACGTTTTCTTGAAGAAATCAGTTACATCAACTAATTCAAGACCGAATCTCATATCTGGTTTATCTGAACCAAATCGTCGCATCGCTTCATGGTAAGTCATCCGTGAAATCGGAGTGGAAATATCAAAACCTACTGTTGCCTTGAAAACTCGACGCAAAATGGACTCAGCAACGTCAATTACATCTTCTTGGTCGACGAAAGACATCTCGATATCTAGCTGAGTGAATTCTGGTTGGCGGTCTGCGCGAAAATCTTCATCTCGGAAGCAACGAGCGATTTGGTAATACCGCTCCATGCCGGCGACCATTAACAGCTGTTTGAAAAGTTGTGGGGACTGCGGGAGCGCATACCAGGAGCCTGGTTGAAGTCTCACAGGAACCAAGAAATCACGTGCTCCCTCGGGTGTAGAGCGAGTCAGATATGGCGTCTCAATCTCCAAGAAACCAAGATCATCCATCGCGCTTCGAATTTCACTCGTGACTTTTGATCGCAAGCGCAGAGCTTTGGATTGCTCTTCCCTACGAAGATCTAAATATCGATACTTGAGTCGAATCTCCTCGCTTACATTTACCTTCTCACCGGAATCAACCGGAAAAGGTAGTGCTGCGGCTTCACTTAGAACCTCAAGTTCGCTACAGATAACCTCAATCTCTCCAGTTGGAATACTTGGATTTTCATTTCCCTCGGGGCGTTTAGCAATCTTTCCTGTAGCAAGTACGCACCACTCAGCTCGAAGCGAGCCCGCTACCTTTTCATCCGAAATAACTACTTGAACGCTGCCCGAAGAATCTCTGAGGTCTATGAACGCTACGCCTCCATGATCACGACGGCGCGCTACCCAGCCAGCGAGACGAACTGTTTCGCCAATTTGGCTAGAACGTAATTCTCCTGCGAGATGAGACCGGAGCATCAAGTACCTTTCGCGACAATTGCTCGCAACGCCTCAACAAATACCCTAATTAAAGGGAGTTCTTAAGGGTCGCAACTAAGGAGTCAAGGGTAATGGATTCCTCGTGGCCGTCGCTCATCCGTTTCAGTCGACCCTGACCAGATTGCATCTCTGCATCTCCCAGCACGAGGACATGGTGAGCTTTCAATTTATCAGCTGCTTTCATGGCTCCCTTTAGAGATCTGTCGCCAAATCCCATATCTGCTACAAAGCCAGAGCGCCGTACTTGTTCTACCAAGGAGAAAGCGCCTAACTTGGCTTGATCACCAATTGGGATCACGAAAAGATCTAAATATCCTGAAACCTTGGCGAGCTCTTCTAGTTTGCCCTCACTTTCTAGGGCGAGGATTATTCGATCGATTCCCAGACCAAATCCAATTCCGGAGAGATCCTGACCGCCAAGAGTCTTCATCAATCCGTCATAACGCCCACCGCCACCGATACTTGCTTGTGCGCCAAGTCCTTTATGAACAAACTCAAATGCTGTTCCCGTGTAGTAATCCAACCCTCTGACCATTCTTGGGTTTATCACAAAAGGTATATTCAAACTCGAGAGTGATTCCTTCACCGATTCAAATTTCGAAACGCTTTGTGATGAAAGATAGTCGAGAAGAATCGGCGCCTCCTTCATCGCGCTCTGAATTTCCGCTCTTTTATCGTCGAAGATACGGAGTGGATTCTTTCGAATCCTTTCTTGAGTCTCATCATCTAATTTCAAAGTTGAGAGAAACTTTAGAAAATCCACGCGATGAGAGGCTCGACTCTCTTCATCTCCGAGCGAAGTTATCTGAAGATTGAAATTTTCAAGTCCTAATGCGCGAAAGCCACGATAAGCAATCGAAATAACTTCAGCATCCAGAAATGGATCATCAACTCCGACTGCTTCGATACCGAACTGATAGAACTGGCGATATCTACCAGCTTGTGGGCGCTCAGCCCTGAAGAACGGACCTCGATAGTAGAGCTTTACAGGGAGCTGTCCTCGATCGAGATTATTCTCAATAATTGACCGGATCACACCAGCGGTTCCTTCTGGGCGTAGCGTTAGAGATCTTCCCCCTCTATCTTCAAAGGTGTACATCTCTTTTGTGACTACATCAGTGCTCTCCCCTACTCCTCGGGTAAAGAGCTCCGTATCCTCGAAAATTGGCAATTCAATTAGGTGATAATTCGCAGCCAATGAAACTTGCTCAAGTTTGCGGGTAACAAATTCAAAAAGACTAGAGCGCGGTGGGAAGTATTCTGAAACACCCTTCGGGGCTTGGAATTGGGGGCTCATCTCTTCTTCCTTCTATCCAAGTCTTCCCTCGAGGGCTGCGGCGATATACGGGTTGGTGGCCAATTCGATATCCACTCGAGTCCTTTCGCCGTGACCTGGAAGCACCTCCAGGTGCCCTGATTGAGTGGCAATTTTCTCACGGAGAGTTCGTTCCATGTCGGAGATGGAACCTCGCGGCAAGTCGGTTCTTCCGATTGATCCCTTGAAAAGGGTATCTCCCGTGATTAGAAGTTCATTATCTACATTCGCGATGATCGAACCTGGAGTGTGACCGGGGGTGGATTGGATAAACATCTTCATGCCGGCAATCTCAAGATTATTCTCTTCTGATAGCTCTGTGATGCTCTCCGGCTCCGCAAATTGGTGCGTACCGTACCGATCGACTAACTCTTTCATTAGTGCGAGACCTTGTGCACCTAGTCCTCTCTCGGGCTTGGACAATAGGTCTCTATCTGATTTATGAATTAATACCCCTGCTCCGCAATCTTGCTGCAGTGGTAGCAGGGAGAAATGATGATCTAGATGGCCATGAGTGATCAGAATCGCAACGGGTTTCAAATTTGCTTCAAGGACTCTGTCTTTAATTGACTTCACCATACTTGGCACGGCAATTCCCGGATCGACCACAATGCACTCTGAATTCTCACTTGGGGCGATGATCCAACAGTTCGTAGCGAAGAACTCCGCGACGACGCGATCCACGTAAAGACCCACTCTCACCCCTCTCTCGTTGCACGCTAGGTTGGAATTCTGCCCTTTGCGCCGCTAAAGCTGGTAGACCGCGCCAGCCTTTTACAGATTCTCCCCTCGGGGGTAGCGTGGAGCCCTCTAAACCGCTGAACCCGCAACGGCCCTAGGTCGCGCAACGAGTAGTGAGGAAGTAGACCGATGAATGCACAAGAGTTACCAACTAATTCAGCTGCTGCAGCCCTGATTGGCGATCCTGCGAAATATGGTCGTGTAGATGAAGCGGGTTTGGTCTATGTTCAAACTCCTGACGGTGAACGCGTAGTCGGCTCTTATCCCGGGAAAACCCCAGAAGAAGCTCTGGCATATTTCGTGCGCAAATTTGAGGTGGTCGCCGCAGAGGTTGCGTTACTCGCCGCGCGTATCGTTAGTGGAGCGATGGTTCCTGAGACTGCGCTGCAGGCTGTAAGCAAATTACGAAATCAAGTTGAGCACCTAAATGGTGTTGGCAATCTTCTTGCCCTTAAATCATCATTAGAGCAAATCCCCTCTCTAATCGAGGAGCATAGATCAGCGTATGAAGTTAAGCGCCAGGCAGAAGTAGAAGCAAAAGCCGCAAAGCGGGCCGCTGCTTTGGAAGGAAAAGAAAAGATTGTTATCGAAGCAGAGACCCTCAAGGATTCTGAACAGTGGAAAGCTACAGGTGATCGTCTAAAGGAGTTACTTGAAGATTGGAAAAAGGCTCCACGTTTAGATAAAAAAACGGACACCGAGCTATGGAAGCGCTTTTCTGCAGCGAGAAATCATTTCGACAAGAAGCGCCGAACCCATTTCGCTTCGCTATCTAAGAAGCAGAACGAGGTTAAGAGCGCGAAAGAAAAGATAGTTCTCGAGGCGGAGTCGCTAGCCAATTCAACCGACTGGGTCGCAACCGCCCGTAGATTTAAGTCACTCATGGATGAGTGGAAGGCTTCCGGCAGAGGGAAGAAAAACGAGGATGCAAAACTCTGGGAGCGCTTCAAAGCCGCCCAAGACACCTTCTTTGCAGCTAAGAATTCCGATCTTGAGAAGAGATCTGAATCTATGGCAGAAAACCTCGTCAAGAAGGAAGCATTGGTCGCTGA
Source organism: uncultured Clavibacter sp. (assembly GCA_964521265.1). Taxonomy (GTDB): domain Bacteria; phylum Actinomycetota; class Actinomycetes; order Nanopelagicales; family Nanopelagicaceae; genus MAG-120802. The sequence continues at coordinate 19,371 of CAZFQY010000001.1, read as the reverse complement.
AATTGAGGCCTTGCTACCAATATCAAATCTCGATGATGCCAAGCGCAAATTCCGTGACCTCAAAGCTAAATACGCCAAGAGTGGGATGGTCGAAAGAAATAAGCGGACACAATTAGATCGCCGTATTGAGAACGTAGAATTGACACTCAAAGAGGCTGAGCAGGAACAGTGGCGCCGTACCGATCCAGGTGCGAAGGCGAGAGCATTGGAGGTTGTAAACCAGCTTGTCGCCGCCGTCGCAGACTATGAGGCGAAGGCTGCCAGAGCGGAAGCAGCCGGTGACTCTCGCAAAGCTGCTGAACTGCGTGAAGCAGCATCGGCTAGATCAATCTGGCTAGCCGAAGCACAGCGCGGTTTGGCCGAGTTCAGCGCTTAGTTATTTGTGATTCGATAGACGTCATAGACGCCATCGATCTTGCGAATTGATGCCAAGACCACATCTAGATGTGAGGCGTCTGCCATCTCAAAAGTGAATCGCGAGATTGCCGTCTGATCCTTAGTCGTATTCACCGCTGCGTGGAGAATGTTAACCTCTTGATCAGATAGTGCACGGGTGATGTCAGATAAAAGTCGAGCTCTATCGAGCGCTTCTATTTGGATGTTGACAAGGAATACTGTCTTGGCTCCAGGATCCCATGAAACTTTTACTATTCGATCGCCTTGGTGGAACTTCAAATCAGCGACATTAACACAATCACTTCTATGGATACTTACACCGCTACCTCGGGTTATGAAACCAGTGATTGGGTCACCTGGTACGGGCGTGCAGCATCGCGCCAATTTGATGAGTACATCATCTATCCCTTCAACATTAACTCCGGAAGCGCTGCGTCTCGCGATCCTGGGAACGTTGCCAGCATTCAATAACTCTGTCAGAGGTGTCTCATGAGTTTCCTCAGCGCCGATTGCAGAGATTAACTTCTCTACTACTGACGATGAGGAGATGTGGCCATCTCCTACGGCCGCATAGAGGCTCTCGATATCTGGATAGTTCAAATCATGTGAAAGCTGAAGCAGGGTCTGTCCAGCGAGAATCTTTTGAATCGGAAGACCCGCCTTACGCATCTGTCTGGCGATGGACTCTTTCCCCGCATCTATCGCCTCTTCGCGCCGCTCTCGCGTGAACCATGCCTTTATCTTCGAACGAGCGCGTTGAGACTTTACAAAATTCAACCAGTCTCGACTAGGAGCAGCGTTATCCCCTTTATTCGTCACGATCTCTATAACGTCACCATTTGTTAGCGGAGCCTCTAAGGAGACCAGTTTGCCGTTTACCTTTGCTCCTACGCATTTATTCCCCACTTCGGTGTGGACCGCATATGCGAAATCAACCGGCGTAGAACCTTGAGGGAGGGCGATAACGCTGCCCTTTGGAGTAAATACGAATACCTCTGGAGTGCGCAGATCAAATCTGAGAGCATCCAGGAACTCAGTTACGTCAGTGGTTTCCTGCTGCCATTCATGAAGTTGCTTCAGCCATAGGACATCGGGAGAGTCCTCCCCCGTCTTTTTTCCTTGCTTATACTTCCAATGGGCTGCGATTCCGTATTCCGCTCTGCGATGCATTTCATGCGTGCGAATTTGTATTTCAACAGCCTTGCCCGTAGGACCAATCACCGTAGTGTGTAGAGATTGATACAAGTTGAATTTAGGCATTGCAATGTAATCCTTAAATCTTCCTGGAACTGGATTCCAACGAGCGTGAATAGCGCCAAGGACGGCATAGCAATCACGGACATCATTTACGAGAACTCGAATTCCTACAAGGTCGTATATATCGTTGAACTCACGCCCACGAACAACCATTTTTTGGTAAACGCTATACAGATGCTTTTGCCGTCCCGTCACCTTTGCAGCTATACCTTCAGAGGCCAGATCGCTTTCAACAGCTCTAACAACTTCGTTCGTCAATTTCTCACGTGACGGGGATCTTTCGGCTACCAAGCGCTCTATCTCATCGAACTTCTTAGGCTCCAAATACTTGAAAGAGAGATCCTCGAGTTCCCATTTGACTGCATTCATTCCTAGCCGATGCGCAAGCGGGGCATATATGTCTAGCGTTTCCCTAGCTTTACGTGCGGCGCTTTCCGGTGATACGTATTGCCAAGTTCTCGCATTATGTAAGCGATCTGCAAGTTTTATGACTAGAACACGGATGTCCTTGGCCATAGCGACAACCATCTTGCGGACTGTCTCAGCTTCAGCAGTTGGACCATAAGTCAGGCGATCCAGCTTGGTTACGCCATCAACCAGATTTGCTATCTCGTCACCAAATTCTTTACGCAGTAACTCTGAGGAATATTCAGTATCTTCAACGGTGTCATGAAGTAGAGCCGCGGCGATGGTATTTGGATCCAATCCCAAATCGGCGAGGATTTCAGCGACTGCAACTGGATGAGTTATATAAGGGGCACCGCTCTTGCGAAGTTGGCCTTCGTGTGCCGATTCTGCCCGCGTGAAAGCGCGTTCAATTACGGCGATGTCTGCGTCGGGGTTTGCATGGCGAACTCGCTCTGCAACTGGTGCGAGTAGTGCGCTCATGCGCAAATTATCCGCTAGGAGCGGTTTTTCCGCTTATCGCGACGGTGTTGGATGCGCTGACTTGGAGAAGCTGTGCCGCCACCTCTTGCAAGGACACGTTGATTCAACGCCTTTATCGCCGGTTCACGCTCACGAAGTTGTACGAGCACTGGCGCGGCAATGAAGATCGATGAATAGGTTCCTGCGATAAGTCCGATGAATAGCGCCAAGGAGAGATCCTTAAGGGTTCCTGCGCCCAGGAGGCCTGCGCCAACAAAAAGAATTGCAGCCACTGGGAGCAACGCGATCAATGATGTGTTTAGAGATCGGACAATTGTCTGGTTTACAGCAAGGTTTGCAGCCTGGGCATATGTATAACGGCCTGTTGCTGTAATTGCGCGAGTGTTTTCTCGTACCTTATCGAACACAACCACGGTGTCGTACAGCGAGTAACCAAGAATCGTTAAGAATCCGATCACCGTAGAAGGTGACACCTCAAATCCAACTAGAGCATAGATTCCGACAGTGATGAATACATCGTGAATCAACGCCACGATAGCCGCGATCGCCATCTTCGGCTCAAAGGTCAAGGCCAGGTAGATCATGATGATTATTAGAAAAGCGATCAGCCCTTGAAGCGCCTTACGTGAAATCTCTTCACCCCACGACGGCCCGACATTTTGAGTGTCAATTGACTCCACTGAGATTCCAAACTCCGCAGCAAGGGAATCCTGGATGGAATTAGATACCGACTGTTCGATAACGCCAGTTTGAACTCTGATCTTGTTATCTCCAATTGTTTGGATACGGAGCTCTTCTGTATACCCAGCTCGCTCAACCGCAGCTCGAGCTTGATCAATCGTGCCCCCGGGAGCTGTCACCGTGAAGGAAGAACCACCTTTGAATTCGATTGAGAGTTCAACTCCCCTAACTCCAAGAGCAAAAAACGATAAGAGGACGAATACTGTCGATAGTAGGTACCATTTTTTACGTCCGGCGATAATTTCAAGTGAGGTCTCGCCTCTATAGAGCCGGCCACCTAATCCGCTGTATCTCATGACTTTGCCTCCGCAATCTCAGCTTCCTTGACTATTCCAACGCTCTTGGAAGAAACTCCCGAATACCTTGAGCCCTTCTGGAAGTAACTAGACCTGGCCAAAAGCGATACCAGAGGTTTTGTAAAGAAGAAGATAACTATCAAATCGATTATCGTCGTAAGTCCGAGTGTGAATGCAAAACCGCGCACGCTTCCAACCGAAACTACGTAAAGCACAATCGCTGAAATTCCCGAGACTAAGTCAGCGACAACAATGGTGCGGCGGGCGCGTTGCCACCCGGTTTCAACCGCAACACGGAGCGGTTTACCTTCGCGAATCTCATCCTTGATACGTTCGAAATAGACGATAAAGGAGTCGGCAGTGACACCGATTGCGACAATGGTTCCGGCAATGCCAGCGAGGGTCAAGGTGTAACCAACTGACTCAGTTAAGAGCGCCAAGCTCAAGAGAACATGAGCTGCCGCAAGAGCTAGCGATCCAATAACAACTATCGAAAGTGCTCGGTAGTACAGAATTGAATAGATGATCACTAGAAGCATTCCAAGCCCACCAGCGAGCAGACCTGCCCGCAGTTGATCATTACCTAAAGTTGGTGAGACTTGTTGTACTTCGCCACGATCAAAGGCCAATGGCAAGGATCCGTATTTGAGGACATTAGCGAGATCCTGAGCCTCTAATTGCGAGAACGAACCTGTTATCTGTGCCTGGCCGCCCAAAATGGCTTCATTGATTCGGGGAGCCGAAACAACAACTCCATCAAGAACAATCGCTACTTGATTCTGTGGTGCCGGAAGGTTGACGACATCCTGTGTCAATTGACCGAACTTCTTCGTTCCATCGCCAGTAAAGTCGAGAGTGACAAACCAACCACTCGCGCTCTGTGGATCGATTGCTGCCGTTGCGCCATCTACATCTCGACCTACAACAACCGCCGGAGCAAGAACATATCGAGCTACGCCATTGCGGTCACATGTAACGAGAACCGATTCGGGAGAATCGACGGTTGCGTTCGAATCAAAAGCAGTGCAATCAAGAGAAGCAAATCTGGATTGATCCTCAGCGCTCAGATTTAGCCCTGCAAGAAGCTCTGAATCATTCGGGGTAGGCACCGAACCCGCCTCGACAAGAACTTGTCTAAATCGCAATTCTGCAGTCTGGCCAACGAGGTCGACGATGCGACGACCAGTTTCTCCAGGCACCGCGATCACGATCTGTCGATTAGTCCCAGTTCCTTCAGCGGTAACTTCACTTTCAGCCACTCCGAGAGAGTCGACGCGTTGGCGAATAATTGAAACCGCCTGATCGATTGCCTCTGCAGTTATCTGTCCGGTATCACCTTCTTGAATTCTTGGTTGCAACGTGACGCTAGTGCCGCCACGTAGATCTAAACCGAGGTTGATCGAGGTTGCGCCAAGGGAGAGAGCGACGCCACCGAAAATTGCGGTTAATAGAAGGGTAATGAAAAGAGTTCTGCCGGGGCGAGCCTTCTTGGCATCGCCAGAAGTTCTCTGAGGGGTTCCGTAGGACATGGGGCGAGAGTCTACTTTTCTACATCTAGGCTGTCGAAAAGCCCAGGCGTTTGTGGTGGCGGAACTCTTCCTAGGTGTTTCCAGGCCAACGCTGTCGCAGAACGTCCTCTGGGCGAACGAACCATGAAGCCAGAACGAACAAGAAACGGCTCTGCCATCGATTCGACCGTCTCTCGCTCCTCGCCTACTGCCATCGCTAAGGTGCTAAGACCAACGGGGCCTCCGGCGAATTGATCGATTAGCGCTCGCAGAATTGCGAGATCTAGGCGATCCAAACCTTTCTGGTCGACCTCGTAGATATCGAGGGCGCTTAGTGTCATTTCTCCAGATACGGAACCATCGCCATGGACTTGGGCGTAGTCCCTGACCCTTCTAAGTAATCTATTGGCAATTCTGGGCGTGCCCCGTGAACGTTTTCCAAGTTCTATTACTGCTCGGTCTTCAATATCGACGCCGAGTAAAGAAGCACTTCTTCGCACTATCTGCTCAATCTCCTCAGCCTCGTAGTAATCGAGATGAGCCGTGAAACCAAATCGATCCCTTAATGGAGCAGGAAGAAGCCCTGCTCTTGTAGTTGCCCCAACTAAGGTGAAGTGCGGAAGACTCAATGGGATCGCAGTCGCACCAGGACCCTTGCCAACAACTACATCTACACGAAAATCCTCCATCGCCATGTAAAGCATTTCCTCTGCCGGCCTGGCCAAACGATGAATCTCATCGAGAAAGAGAATCTCGCCTTCAACCAGAGAGGAGAGAATCGATGCGAGATCGCCAGCATGGGTAATGGCAGGACCGCTAGTAACGCGAATAGGTGCACCCATCTCTTCTGCAACGATCATGGCGAGCGTGGTTTTTCCAAGTCCTGGTGGACCAGACAAGAGGATGTGATCTGCTGGGGCGCCCCGCTCCCGCGCCGCTCTTAACAAAAGACTTATCTGTTCACGCACGCGGTGCTGCCCGACAAATTCAGATAGATCGTGGGGCCTAAGCGCCTGCTCGGCAGAGAATTCTTCGGCACTTAGATTTTCATCCAAGAAATCTCCACTTCCTTTTTCGGGATTGCTCATATCGGGATTACTCACTTCGAGTTCCTTGTATTTGCAAGGGTCCTTCGCAGCAGCTCTGATAACTCAATTGCCGAGGGATCTCCGTCGAGGGCTTTAACCGTCTGGTCGATACTTCGTTCGGCATCTTTCGCGGAATAGCCCAACGAGGTGAGCGCTTCCATAAGCGAATCACGCCATCTTCCTGTATTCGCAACTCTGGACTTGCCCGTGTTATATCTCTCCCGCAGTTCCAGTATCAACCTTGATGCCACTTTCTTGCCAATTCCAGGAACTCGCTCAAGAGCTAATTGGTCTCCTGTGCCGATGATGCCTTGAAGTTCAATGGGAGCAAAAACCGTCAATAGCGAATGCGCCACTTTTGGTCCTATCCCGGAGACGCTCTGTAACTCTTCAAAAAGATCTCGGGCATCTGCACTTCTATATCCATACAGCTTCCAGGAATCTTCACGAACAACCAAAGAGGTGAAGAGCTCAATCTCGTCGCCTTTGTTGGAGCTACTGGCAATTTCTGGGGCAACATTCACTTCATAACCAATACCTGCGACATTAATAATGAGTGAGGTCAGCCTTACTTCAAGTACCCGACCCGAAATATGCGCGATCACTTACGGCTCCGGTTTCTCAGAGAATCTTCCTTCAATTTCCCTAGGCGCGATCGTTCTTTCTTGACTGCATCCGTCAACGCTTTAGAGGACGAACCTCGCCAATGATGACAGATTGCAAGGGCCAACGCATCGGTGGTGTCCACCGGTTTTGGGGCCTCTTTAAGTCCAAGAATCTTCACAACCATTTGAGCTACTTGCGCTTTGTCCGCTCGACCTGACCCAGTAACCGCAGCCTTTACCTCGGTTGGCGTGTGCAGAGCGATCGGTACTCCACTCTTTGCGGCAAGAAGTAGCGCTATCCCTGCGGCTTGCCCTGTGGCCATCGCCGTGCGGACATTTAATTGCGAGAACACTCGTTCAACTGCGATGGCATCGGGTGAGATTCGCCTAATCCATTGACTCAAAGTTTCATCAAGCAACATCAAGCGCTCCTGCAACGGCGCAGCTGAATCAGTACGGATTATCCCGTAGTCGACTAATTTCAACTTCTTGCTTGGTGCAGACTCGACGATGCCGATTCCACATCGAGTAAGTCCCGGGTCGATCCCAAGCACGCGCATGATGGAAGCCTAATAATCACAGGCATCCCAACTAGGAGAGGCTCGCCATTACCTCATCGGAAACATCGAAATTACCGTAAACATTCTGAACGTCATCAACATCTTCGATTGCATCAATCAACTCAAAAACGGATTTGGCGGTTTCGCCGTCTACGCTCACCGAAACAGAGGGCAGGAATGAGAGCTCAGCTGATTCGTAATCGATACCTGACTTCTTGAGCGCCTCCCGGGTGTTTGCCAAATCAGTTGGAGCAGTAACGATCTCGAAGTTCTCCCCTAAGTCATTAACTTCTTCAGCACCCGCCTCAAGAACAATCTCCAGAATCTCATCCTCGACAAGGGTTCTGTTCGACTGAATTTTCTTGACTAACAAGACACCTTTGCGACTGAACATATAAGCAACAGATCCAGGATCGGCGATGGTTCCCCCATTACGTGTAACCGCGACTCTTACTTCGGAGGCGGCTCTGTTTCGATTATCTGAGAGACACTCGATAAGGAAAGCGATTCCTCCCGGTCCGTAACCTTCATACATGATGGTTTCGTAGTTAGAACCGCCCGCCTCTGCGCCAGAAGCGCGCTTTAGCGCGCGATCGATATTGTCACTCGGCACCGAGTTCTTCTTCGCTTTGGCAATCGCATCAAAGAGCGTTGGGTTGCCTGCAGGATCGGCTCCACCATTTCGAGCTGCAACTTCGATCGCCTTAATGTGTTTTGCAAACGCTTTCGACCGCTTAGAGTCAATGAGAGCTTTCTTTCGCTTGATAGTGGCCCACTTGGAATGACCGGACATTACGCACCCACCTTTAGGGCATTTGCACAGATGCTCTCGACAAAGTATCGATGTACGCGGTTGTCGCTTGTGAGTTCCGGATGGAATGAGGTGGCCAAAAGATTTCCACTGCGAACCGCGACCGGGTGGCCATCAATCTTCGCAAGGACCTCAACCGATGGACCGCATTCCTCGATCCACGGTGCGCGAATGAAGATCGCACGGAACTTTGGGCCCGTGACACCTTTGAATTCAATATCGCTCTCAAATGAATCTACTTGACGGCCAAAGGCATTCCTGCGCGCGGTGACATCTAGCCCACCAAAGCTTTCTTGTCCCTCAATTGCATCGAGGATTCGATCTGCTAGGAGAATCAATCCCGCGCAAGATCCATACACTGGCATTCCTGCACGAATACGAGCTCTAATTGGGTCAAATAGATTGAAAGAACGCGCAAGTTTGCTGATAGTTGTCGATTCTCCTCCAGGAATAACTAGCGCCTGGACAGCTTCAAGCTCTTCCGGTTTTCGTACAGAAACTGCGCCTACTCCACAATCGCTAAGCGCACTTACATGCTCTCGCACATCGCCTTGGAGCGCTAGGACTCCAACTATCACGCTTGTTACCAGCCCCGCTCTGCTAGTCGATGAGGTACAGGAATATCGGCAACATTGATTCCGACCATAGCCTCACCAAGGCCTCGGGATTGATCAGCTACAACCTTGGGATCGTTATAGAAGGTCACCGCTTTGACGATTGCTGCTGCTCGCTTCGCAGGATCTCCACTCTTGAAGATTCCAGAACCGACGAAAACTCCATCTGCGCCTAATTGCATCATCATCGCAGCATCTGCTGGAGTGGCGATTCCACCGGCCGTGAAGAGAACTACCGGCAATTTTCCAGACTGTGCGACTTCCTTTACGAGTTCATATGGCGCCTGCAGCTCCTTAGCGGCCACGTAGAGCTCGTCTTCTCGCATGGAAGAGAGTTTCCTAATCTCTGAAGAGATGGAACGCATATGTGTAGTTGCGTTCGATACATCTCCCGTGCCAGCTTCACCCTTCGAACGAATCATCGCTGCGCCCTCATTGATACGACGAAGCGCTTCGCCCAGATTCGTTGCACCACATACAAATGGAACAGTGAAGTTCCATTTATCTATGTGATGGGTGTAGTCGGCTGGTGTTAAAACTTCGGATTCATCTATGTAATCAACTCCGATGGATTGGAGTATCTGGGCTTCGACAAAATGACCAATCCGAGCTTTTGCCATTACCGGAATGGAGACAGAGGCTTGTATTTCTGCAATCATGTCAGGATCGGACATGCGCGCAACGCCGCCTTGTGCCCGGATATCGGCAGGAACTCGCTCTAGCGCCATAACAGCAACAGCGCCTGAGTCCTCAGCAATCTTCGCTTGTTCAGCATTTACGACATCCATGATGACGCCGCCCTTGAGCATTTCAGCCATGCCACGCTTGACGCGTGAAGTACCGGTTAGATGAGTCTCAGCCATATCCGAATTCTACTTATTTTCGGGCAACCGGCGAGTTTGAGGCCTGACTCCTCTCGTGGAGCTAGATAACTCAGGCCAGTTCACTAAAGGCAGATAGCTAAAGCCAGGTTACTAATCGCTCCCCTGATCTTGAACGGGATAGGTGATTTCAGGCTCTTGATCAGTTAGAAAGAACCATTTCTGCCCAGTGGCAAAGAGTGCGGGCTCACCTGTTGGAAGACTCCAGCTTGTTGGGGATGCCGCACTTTCGCGGCTCCAAAAGACCTCAGTGATCGTTCCATCTCTTAGTAGGAGCGCTTTGCCTGATCCAATCACATTGGACTTCGGAGTCACGCCACCAAATTTGTCGCCGTATTCAGAGGGCTTTATTTCGACAAATTGAATCACCATCATATTCGATCCAAGACGTTCCCCTGATTTTGCAAGATTCGCCTTTCCATCAAAATTTAAATCAAAGCGCTTCGATTCATCATTCCAAACTGCCTCATAAGAAGCATTAGGCCAAGTTATTTTTACTCTCTCGACTGGTAAAGCTGATTGACTTAGCTCTCCATGGTCCCAGCCAACAGCTTTAACAAAATCTACATTCTCTGCCTTCTTGAGAAGCAGAGGTATTCGTACCATCATCGCATACGGCGCGATTCGATTTGGATCGTTGAAATAGATTGAAGGTGGATTCCGCTCCGCGCTAAGATTCTCTAAATTTGAAGCCATCAATACTGGCCGCAACTTACTTTGGGCCCCGCTGTACATGAAACCAACTCGACCAAATTGAGCCAGGATGTCGATATCTGAAATACGAGCTGAGCGAACTGGGCCTACTTGATCTGGATATTGTGAAGAGTAAATTCCCATCAATCTAGTTAGACCCGCTTCAACCTGCGTGATGAATACAACGTCCGCTGCTTCTACTCCTTCTTGAGGATGAGCGGCTCTCGTGTCATCGAATTTCACCGCCATGACCTTTTGATTTGAGCCAACTTCACCCGTTAACACATTCCGTTCTGGCTCAGGCGCTCTTTCGACGAAAGGGATATCAGATAGCGAACACCCAGCTAGGAATACAAGTGCAAGCATCGCCGAAGTGATTCCCCTGGCGATACGAGGAAGATTCTTATAGGACATCATCTTCAAAAGGATATGTGACCGGAAGCGGCGCCCTTCCGGCTAACCGGAAGATTCTTATCAATAACTTGTTCCTTCTTCTTGTTGTTGAGTCAACTGACTCTCGATGGATTGCAATCGCCGTCTTTAATCTGTCGGTTATTGCATCTAGCTCGCTGAAGACTTCTGGATAAATCTCGGGAATGTCGCTTTCGAGTCTTAGAAGTTTCAGCGCTTCTGATAGTCCGCTTTCGGCCTCGCTTCTCTCGGAAATATCAGCCTCGCGAGCCTGATGAGCGGCTGAGGTGATCAACAGATTCGTCGCAGGATCGATCTCCTTCAAATGAGCTATTTCCTGAGCCAGAGCCGCTCGCCGTTGCAAGATTGAATCGAGATTTGCCCAAGAAGTTTCAACTCTATGATGTAAACGATCAAGGCGATTTGCGGAAAAAGTTAGGTACCAGATAAATATCAAAGTGAAAAGAAGCGCTAGGACGAAGCTACTCAATTGAATTCACCTCTTCACTCTTCCCGATTCAAAAAACGGAGCCACGTTCGAGGCTCAGAACCCACAGTCACTCTCTCGGACTCGCCTTGTGCGTGTAGGTACACATTCATAATCTCCGGCCCTACAGCCTCCCAGTCAAAACGTTTCGCACCTTCAATGGCTCTCTCGCTGAATCCATTGAGGAGTGATCTCTCTTTTGCAAGTTTAATTACCTGCTTTGCGAGATCTGATGCATCTTCGTTCTCGAAGGTCAGACCATACTCTCCATGGCCAAGCACGCTTTCAAATGCAGGAAGGTTACTTGCGACAATCGCAGATCCAGCCGCCATAGCCTCCGCCAAAATGATTCCAAAGGATTCTCCTCCGGTGTTTGGCGCCACATAAACATCGACAGACTTAAGGAATGAAGCTTTCTCCTCTTCGCTCAACCTTCCCAGAAAGACGATCCGGTTTCTCAGATTGGGACTTACGGATTGCATCACCTCTAAGCCTTCACCTGGTCCTGCAATCAAAATCCGTAGATTCGGAATAGCTCGCACCATATTCGGTAGCGCATCCATCAAGACGCTTAGACCTTTGCGGGGTTCCGAGAAACGCCCCAAGAAACCCAGTGTGAAATCACGGTTCCAGTCAGGATTAACTTTCGCAGCAGCAAAGAATGAGGTGTCGATCCCGTTTGGAATTACAACCGCATCCGTATCGAGGTGAATGGTCAGAGTCTCTCGAGCGACCTCGCTCACCGCGATACGAGCTCGAAGCTTTTCGATAACAGGTTCAAGCAATGGGGCAATCGCAAACGCAACCTTCTGCCGAGGCGCGGCGACGTGGAATGTTCCCACCATGGGACCTTCGGCAATCGAACACGCCAACAGCGAGAGAGATGGAATCGCAGGCTCATGGAGGTGCAATACGTCGAAATCATTTCTGGCAATCCATTGACGGACTCGAGTGGCAGCCACCGGACCGAATAACACCCGAGCGACAGCTCCGTTATAGGGAATTGCAACTGGGCGCCCTGCAGCTACAACAAAATCCTCACTTATCGAAGTTTCCTCAACCGCAGGTGCAAGAACCGAAACTTCATGTCCACGATCCATGAAGTGATGCGCTAGATCTTTTATGTGTGCTTGGACACCTCCGGGGACATCCCAGGCATAAGGAGAGACCATTCCGATCTTCAAAGGTCTATCGCTCATCAAGGACTCTTTCGGTCAATAAAGATGCGCTGCTGCATATGCCACGAATCCGGTTCAATACTTATGTCTTGCGCAAACTGATTTGCAAGACATTGAGTAAGTCGCTCGACTTCCTTAACCTCATCGTTTCGCCGATCAACTGGGAAAGGACCGCTGAACTTTATTTTGATCCCAACGGATGTATATGAAACATATGCGGTGATTAGATGAGCTTTAGTTCGGTATGCCAGAAGTGCAGGACCTGCAGGCATACGGGCATTTGAACCGAAGAATTCGACATCGACTCCGCTCTGTGACAAATCGCGGTCTGCGACTAGGGCTACGAGTTGGCCCTCATTCAAGCGTGAAATCAACTCCCCCGTCACCTTTGCTTCTATATCTAGGACTTTGATTCCCATGCGCTCCCTGTGTTCGAGAAACTTTCTAAAGAGTCGCTCTGGTCGAAGGTGTTCGGCAACGGTGTGCACAGTGATTCCTTGGGAACAGTAGTAGAGACCGGCATGATCCCAATTACCTGCATGAGGCAAGGCGACGATTACTCCATCTCCCGATTTAACTGAGCGAAGAAAGAGTTCATTGTTCTCCGTTGTAACACTTCCTGCTACCCGCTTTTGATCCCAATCCGATATGCGAAATGTGTCACACCAATAACGCATCGCATTTCTAACCCCTGCTTGAACCAATTCCTCGATCTCGGACTTTGACTTATCCGGAAACACTTTTTGGTAGTTGAAACGAAGTCTTTCAATTCTCCTGCCATTCTTCTTGTAAGCCCGTGCGGCAATCCGATCGAATAGCGAATATGCACTTTTCTCCGGAAGAAATCGAACAAAGCGCCATAATGCGCTGTAAATCAAATAGGTCAAACCCTCAGTAATTGTCCTCACGCGTCGTACACAACCTTTAAGCGTTGAAGGACTGTAATTATGCTGATGAGAAGAAGTATCCACAATGATATGGATAAAGCAATTTCGATACCGAGTCCGTAAATCCCAGTACCGATAAGAAGAAGTATTAAACGCTCTGCTCGTTCAGCAATGCCAACAGAGCAATCTATTCCTAAACTCTCAGCTCTCGCTCGAATATAAGGGATCAGCCCTCCGAGAAATAGAAGTGCGATAGCTAGGAAGTGAAGATTGGAATCCTTATTGAAGAGATAAATCCATATTCCGATAACTATTCCAGCATCACTGATTCGATCCAGCGTCGAATCTAGAAGCGCGCCCCAACGAGTTCCATTATTCTCTGAAATCCGCGCCATCGTGCCGTCAAAGAGATCGCTGAGCGCAAAAAAGGAAACAATCAAAGTGCCGAGAAAGAATCGGCCTTCAGAGAAGAAATAAATGGCTGCGAGCGTCACTCCGCCTGCTCCCATGATTGTGACGGCGTTGGCGGACAGTCCCATGCGCAACATGCCTCGGCAAACTGGTGTGATTAGAGTGGTGACCGTCGCCTTAAATCGCTTCTGAATCATTGGATACATCGTAGGCTCTTCTAATGGCTACTCCCCAAATACACATGGTTTTAGCCCACCATCCAGGGGTCAATCCCGTAGCTTCTCTCTCAGGATTGTCTGCAAAGGTGGAACGGTTTGCTATTCCAGAGGATGCCGCATCGTCAGATTTAGCTTTAGTTCGCTTCCTCGAACTACAGGAGAAGATAGATCTTTTTGCACTCTTGGTTGATGCCAGAACTGGTGTCTCCAGGGAGATGATTGAGACCTGGCATTTCTTTCAGGAACGCCAGTTCCCCAGATTAATGCTCGTCCAAGGCATAGAATTTTCGGAATCAGATTTTGATGACATCGTTCTAATTGGCAATCGGGTATTAGAGAAATTCGCCACCCCATTTCTCGTTCTGCATGATGATCTTGGGCAACCTACTGCCCTCATTTCATTAGAAGATAATCTGGTTCATGATTACTCCGGTTCTGCCGTAAACCGCTTCTCGGCTGATAGCGAGCTGGTTGATCTGATCTCCGACTTTCAAGCCGAATACCTGGAACTTCACAAAGAACTTGGTGATTCTGGTTTCTTTGAAGGCATTTTTGCGATTGCAATACCAGTTGGGAGCGAAAAGCCCTTCGGCGCCCCAGAAGTTAACTCAATTATTGAAGCTCTCGCCAAGCGTTAGCAAGTTCTGTACGAGTTTCGCTTAGTAACTTAGGAAGCACCTTTGTCTGACCTATTAGAGGCATGAAGTTGGCATCGCCAGACCATCTAGGTATGACATGTTGATGTATATGTTCTGCTACTCCTGCACCTGAAATAGCTCCCTGATTCATTCCGAGATTGAAACCGCCCGGCTTAGAAACTTCTCTTATGACCTTCATGGCATCGGAAGTCAATTTGAAGATTTCTTCGCGCTCATCGTCAGAGAGATCTGTCAGGTCCGCGACATGGCGATAGGCACAGACTAGAAGGTGACCTGGGTTGTACGGATAAAGATTCAATACTACGTATGCAAGCTCTCCGCGATGAACAATAAGTGCACTCTCATCATCTCTCTGCGGTATCTCGCAAAATGGGCATGAAACATCGTTGCCCTTTAGTGGCCGATTCTCACCAGATAAATAAGCCATCCGATGTGGCGCCCAGAGCCTTTGCCATCTATCGGGGATTCCTAAACCCTCTATTTCATTTTCTGCCATGGAATCAGTCATGGAAGGGGCCTCAGACTTGGGTTCGTTCGGAGATTGCCTTTTGTATCAGGGCAATAGCTTCTTCGAGTGGAACACCGTTCCGCTGCTCCCCGTTTCGGAATCTAAATGAGACGGCGCCAGATCTTTGATCCTCTTCTCCCGCTATGAGCATGAATGGAATCTTCTCAGCCTGTGCATTTCGAATCTTCTTCTGCATTCGGTCATCAGAATTATCGATTTCGGCCCTTATCCCCAGCTTCCTCATCCGTTCGACAATCTCGCTGAGATACGGCGCAAAAGCTTCAGCCACCGGGATTCCACGGACTTGTACGGGAGCGAGCCACGGTGGGAACGCCCCCGCATAATGCTCGGTCAATACACCAAAGAATCTCTCTATCGAACCGAAGAGCGCCCTATGAATCATCACCGGACGTTGGCGAGAGCCATCAGAGGCTTGATACTCCAACTCAAAACGCTGTGGGAGCTGGAAGTCCACTTGGATAGTAGACATCTGCCATGTTCTGCCGATGGCATCTTTTGCCTGAACACTGATCTTTGGTCCGTAGAAGGCAGCGCCACCCTTGTCGAGCACTAACTTCAAATCTTGTTTCTCCGCGGCTCTACGAAGCGTTTCAGTAGCTCTCTCCCAGTCTTCATCTGAGCCAATGAATTTCTCATCATTCTTAGTTGATAGTTCCAAGTAGAAATCCTGTAGACCGTAATCGCGAAGCAGATTAAGAACAAACGTAAGAAGACTATCTAGTTCATCAGCCATCTGTTCTTGCGTGCAATAAATATGAGCATCATCTTGCGTAAAACCTCTTGCTCGCGTAATTCCATGAATTACACCCGATTTCTCGTAGCGATATACAGTTCCGAATTCAAAGAGGCGAAGTGGAAGTTCCCGATAGGAACGCCCGCGTGAAGCGAAGATCAGATTATGGAACGGGCAATTCATGGGCTTCATGTAGTACTTCTGGCCTGCCCGCTTCACCGTTCCGTCGGCGTGATGCTCCTCATCCATGACCATTGGTGGATACATTCCCTCTGAGTACCAATCCAGATGTCCGGATTTCTCAAAAAGCGCTGCCTTCGTTAGATGAGGCGAATAGACGAATTCGTATCCTTCTTCCACATGCCGTTTTCGCGAGTACTCCTCCATCGCCATTCTGATGATTCCACCTTTAGGGTGGAAGACCGCCAGACCTGATCCGATCTCATCCGGGAAGGAGAAGAGGTCCAACTCCGCACCGAGCCTGCGGTGATCTCGTTTCTCCGCCTCAGCCAGAAGATTCAAATACTGATCAAGGGCTTCTTGAGAAGGCCATGCAGTTCCATAGATTCGCTGCAGCATCGGATTCTTTTCAGAGCCGCGCCAATACGCTCCAGCCGATCGCATCAACTTGAAGGCGGGAATGTACTTGGTAGATGGAAGGTGTGGGCCTCTGCACAGATCCCCCCACACGGCTTTTCCATCTCTTCCAAGGTTGTCATAGATTGTCAATTCACCGCTGCCAACTTCTACCGATGCACCTTCAGCAACGTCACCACTTTTGAGCTTTATCAATTCACATTTATAAGGTTCGTTGGCAAGCTCGGCTAATGCTTCCGTATCACTAACCACTCTACGTTTGAATCGTTGGGCATCCTTGATGACTTTGCGCATGGCGCTCTCGAGTTTTTCTAAATCTTCAGGCGTGAATGGACGCTCTGGATGGAAGTCGTAATAGAAACCATCGGTAATTGGCGGACCGATACCCAAGCGGGTTTGCGAAAAGATACTTTGCACACTTTGGGCCAGAACATGCGCTGTTGAATGTCGGAGCACGTTCAATCCATCTTCGCTATCAATTGAGACTGTCTCAACGACATCACCATCTGTTAAGTCGGTCCACAGATCTCGGAGCGCCCCATTTACCCGACAAACAACGATTGCCTTTGGTCCCGGCTTCATGAGATCCGGATAAACCTCTTCGCAAACTTGGGTTACCTTCAAGCCGCCAGAAACCCGTTTTGGTGAGCCATCTAGAGTGATGGAGATAGTGGCTTCGCCAGCCTGATTAGTCACGAAGCGAGGCTACCAAAGCAGAGAAACTTTAAGCGTAAAAGAAGACTAGGAGAGCGATCGATATAACTGCGCCTCCTGCAACCAAGAGGTATTTGACCCAGAGTGGGACGCGGAATTTCTCGGAGGTGCTTTGGGCAATCGATTTGGTCTTTCGAATCGCATTTGCGGCCCATGCGAATTCAGTTGCCAAGATTCCGAGGCCAGCAAGAAGTACCAAGAGTCCAGGGCCAGGAGCGAACAAGAAGATCGTTCCGAGAATTGTCACCAAGCCACCGATAACTCCGATGAAGATACGCCAAATCAATGACCCATATGGATTGGCTTTGATTTGTTGACGGAAATTCATAGGGCAAGATTACCCAAAATCCAAGTATGGAAACTCTCTTGAAGTTCACGGAGTCGATTAGAGATTGGAGTGTCTTTCCCGCCAATCTCCTTAATGCCCTGAATCTCGCGCAAGCTGGAGATTGCAGCTAGAGCCTCAGCCTCTAATAACGCGGCTCTCGTCAACCTAACTTCCCGGATCCCAAAGTTCTCGATGAGGGCCTTCCTAGTGACCCCCGGAAGGGCGCCACTCTCAATACGAGGGGTAACCCAGTTACCGTCAATGCATGCCAAGAGATTAGATGTAGAGAGCTCCGAAACTTCTTCGTCGTGGCCGACAAAAACTAGATCATCGAAACCTGAATTCTCTACAGACCTCCGTGCTCTTAGTCGCCTCGAATATGAAGCGCTCTTGTACTTAAGCGCCTCAGGCTCCTCTTGCACGAAACAACAACGGAGGGCATCGACTGGCGGAATGTACTCCTTATGGGTTACGACCCAATTTCCATCAACATAAAAGGAGATTCTCAGTGCACCGTTTGGGAATACGCCTCTCCCCATAACTTCTCGAATGGACAGAATCAACTTGGCTCGGTCGTATTGCGTCTCTGCACTCTTCGGTATCACTAGGCTCTTAATTCCATCTTCCAGTCTTTGAAGGTGTGAACCTAAATCAAAAAGACGGCCGTTGTAGCTTCGGAGAGTTTCAAAGACCCCATCACCAAGAAGTATCGAATCTGAGAGACCATCACCATCGTAGGGTGAACCATTTAGGTAAATCATCGCGTCAGAGAAATAAGGCGGCGTGCCTTTAACTCAGTCTCCTCCCATTCGGATTCAGGATCGCTATCCCAAGTGATGCCTGCCCCAGTTCCAAACTTAACCTCATCATCACGCTTCCAAAAGAGCCTGATGCCAACGCTCAATTCCATTTGATTGCCATCTGACCATCCAAAGACGCCGCAATAAGGGCCTCTTTCTCCCTCGTTATCGCGAATGATCTGTAAGGCGCTTGACTTAGGAGCGCCACTAACTGAACCCGGAGGTAATACCTCTCTTATCGCGTCCGCGAGAGCTAATCCGTTCTTCATTACCCCACTAATGTCAGATACAAGGTGGAACAAACCAGGATGCTCTTCGGTGGCGAGCAATCGTGGAGTTTGAATACTTCCTGTTTCACAGATTCTGCCCAGATCGTTTCTGATTAGATCTACGATCATCAGATTCTCCGCTCTGTCCTTGGTCAGAAAATCTCTCGTTGCCGATGTTCCCTTGATAGGACTTGATACAACGCGATTTCCAACTTTAGAGATGAATCTTTCAGGAGATGCCGAGGCAATCTCTAAATCTGGTAACGAGAGGTATCCAGCAAAGGGCGCAGGATTTTCTCTCAAGATCTTCGAAAAAAGTAGAGTGAGATCCCCTTTTTTCTCAACCTTGGCAGAAAGAATTCGACAAGCGTTTACTTGGTATACATCGCCTGATGCGATGTACTCCTTGATCTCTCTGACGTATCGCTCATACTCACTCTTGGATTTGGAGGTCCTCCATTCCCCGAGTTTCACGCCATTGCTAACAGAGTGCGCAAATCCAGACTCAATAACTCTCTCAAATCTCGCTAGTGTCCAGCTGCCCTCGAAGGTCCCTACTATCGACCAGAAGCCAGGTTCATTAAGCGCTTCGATATCAGTGCGGATTTCAAGCAATCTCTCGGCCTGGCGTCCTCCCATCCAGAACCGCTCCAAGATCCACCGCCTCTAGCTATCTAAATCCATTTGGGAAGCCCTCTAAATCTAGGATAGATTTCCCCTCCTTGATCATCGCTACCCCCGGGTTGCGATATCTACTTTGCGGACGTAGCGCAGTTGGTAGCGCGGAACCTTGCCAAGGTTCAGGTCGCGGG